>JAYOZQ010000008.1:0-12171 GCA_038154225.1 Candidatus Pelagibacter sp. | reverse complement strand
GCTATTTGAACATAGACTTCTTGATGAATATAATTATCTAAATGTTCCTTAATTTTTATAGGGATCATAAATTAAAAAAATGAACTAGTTAAAGATTAATGTTCTTCTCTATATTTTGAGTGACAAGCTTTACAATTGCCCCACATTAGTTGTCCCAATGAACCTCTAATATTGTCAGAATTTTCAATAATTGACACTAATTCAATCATATCGTTAGAAGATTTTTCCATTAAAGAATTAAACTTATCTTTTTCTTCCCATATTAAAGGCGTAGCTTCAGTTTTAAATCCTTCCTTAGTATTATCAGGAAACAATTCAATTAAAGTTTTGTAGTTTTCACTCATTTCTAGCATTAATTCTTTTGCTTCTTCAAAATCACCACTGGATGAGAGAGATTGAACCTTTTTAGCAGTATTATAATTTTTACTAAACAAAGCTTTTCTATCTTTAATAATTTCTTCTGCTGATTGTTCGGAATTAGCATTAGCAGTAATAAGTATTGAGATTATTAAAAACAAACTAATACCAATATTCTTTGCAATATGTTTAATTAAAGAATGCATGTTAAAAATACATTAACAGAGTATGGATTAATTTCCAAATTATTGCATTGGGTAAGTGCGCTACTACTTTTTATACAAATTCCACTTGGATTTTATTTAGTAGATTTAGATTATGGAATAGATAGGATAACTATAGAAGATACTCACATTATCATTGGTTTATCGATATTTTATCTAATAATTTTAAGGCTAATCTATAAAATATTAAACCCAACCCCTAAATTAGAGCCCAGCGTATTTAAAGGTCAAAGATTTTTAGCAAAGCTGAATCATGTGATGCTGTATGTGACAATTCTCTCCATCACTATTTCAGGAATTTTAAAAAAATTGTTTAATGGCGAAACACTGACAATAATTTTTAACAAAATCAAAATTCAAGACAACTTCGAGTTAGCTGAAATATTTTATGATATTCATGTTATTTCAAACTATCTATTAATAGTACTAATTTTAATGCATATTCTTGCAGTGGTTGCTCATAAATTGTTTTTTAATGACAATTTATTAAAAAAAATACTCTAATTATTTTCGTAAAATATAACAAATTAATCTATCTTTAAATTTTAATACTTTTCCACAATCTTTTTTAATTTCATTTAAGCCATTATTTAATTGTTGATTTGTAAAATTGAGTAAAGTTGAGATATATCTGCTTTTAATCATTTGAATATATTTTGTTTTTGAAATTTGAACATTAAAAACAAATTTTTTAATAATTATTTTATTTTGATTTTTAAAGATCAAATTAAATAGTTTTTCATCTTTTTTTAATGAATTTTTCAATTTTTTTTTCATTAATTGAAATGTGGGAATTTCATTTTTACTAGGATCTAAACTTAAAATTATAATTTTACCATTAGGATTTAGTATACTTTTGCAAATAGATAGAAGTTTAATTGCTTGTTTCTTTTTTAATAAATGAATTGTTTGTTTGATTAAGATTAAATCAAAAGTAAATTTTGTTTTTTTAACATAAGTTAATGCATCAATTTTTTTAAAAATCATTTTTTTGCTTTTATCTTTATGATTCTCTAAATCTAGACCAATAGGTTTATTAATTAAGTTTAATTTGTTTGAAAGGTTTTCTAAAATTTTTCCTCTACCACAACCAATATCTAAAATTTTAGACTCATAATTTAGTTTGGTATTTTGAATTAAAAATTTATTAAAGGAGTTTATATAGGCATTGGATGATAACCATGTTTTATTATCCCAATTCTTAATTGATTTCATAATTCATATTAATCATTTTAACTTTATAATAAATAAAGTATTAGTTACTAATGAGTCTTGGTTATCATATATTTTTAGGGGCGACTGTAGCAGATGCAGCAGCAAGGCCTTTACATTGGGTTTATGATCCTAAAAAGTTAAAATCATATATCAAAGATAAAAAAGATATTACTTTTCTAAGTAAAAATAGATGTCCATTTTATAGCATAAAGACTGGTAAAGTTTCTGGTTATAATGATGTGGCACAGGTAATGTTTAAATCTATATTAGAAAGCAAAAATCAATCTAACATTTTAAAAATATTCAAAAAAAATATCGTTAAAAACTTTGGCCCTGGATCTACATATTGGAAAAATCTAAATTTACGTAAAAAATATAAAAAAATTAAATGGACTAAACCAATGTCGGGTCCTTGGATTCATCAAAATATCATGGAGACTATTAAAAACATTAGATCAAAACAAAATATAACAGGTGGTAAAAAAGTTAATGAATCTGATGGCTTTTGTGCCGCTTTACCTTACTATTTGTATGATCAAAATACTACAAATGTTAAAAAAATTATTAAAAGTGTAGCTAATACTAAAATTAGTGAACAATATGCTTTAGCAAAGCTAGAAATAATTAAACTTGCATCAGATGGAATTAAAGATCCAGTCAGAATTTTTGTAAGAAAAAATAAATCCAATGAATATTTTAAAGATGTAGTTTCAAATATTAAAAAAATTATTAAAGATGTAAACAAACCTCATATTCAAACTGTTAAAAAATATGGCAAAGCATGTAGCTATCCTGGAACATTTATGGGTTCAATTCATGCAATCCTTAATTCGAAAAACTACAAATCAGCTATTATTAAATTAATCAAGGCGGGTGGATGTAATTGCTCAAGATCAAATTTTGTTGGTGCTTACTTTGCTGCTCAGAATGGATTAAGAGATATTCCAGTAAATTGGATTAAAAAAACTATTCCTGCTAGAAATATACTTAAACATATTTCTTAAATGCAAAAATCATCGATCTCTTATATTTTAAGATTATCCATCCCAATTTTTTTTGCAAATTTAGCAATACCAATGGTTGGAATTATTGATACAGCTTTAATGGGAAATCTTGGTAATCTCTCTTATCTATCTGCAACATCTGTTGCTGCGAATTTATTTTCAATGATTTTTTGGTCTTTTGGTTTTTTGAGAATGGGAACAGTTGGTATGGTTTCGCAGGCTCATGGACAAAATGATTATAAAGAAATTTTAAATATTATTTTAAGAAATTTATTGTTTGTTTTTACTATTTCATTATTAATTTTAATTTCACAATATTTTATTCTAAATTTAAGTTTAAAAATTTTTGATTTATCTGAGATTGCAAAAGAATTTTATACACAGTATTTTAAAATAAGAATTTATTCAGCTCCCGGTGAGTTAACACTTTATATTGTAACTGGATTATTTATTGGATTACAAAAAACTAAAATCTCTAGTCTAGCGATTGGTTTTTTTTCAATTTTAAATATATTTTTAAGTATTTTATTTGTGACAAAATATGATCTTAATATCAAAGGAGTTGCTTATGGAACCTTATATTCAGCAATCACTACTTCAGTATTTTTTTTAATTTATACATTTTATTACCTTTCAAAATACACAAGTCTTAAAATAGATTTAAAAGAATTGATTAATATTAATAAGATTAAAAATATTTTTGATATTAATTTTAATATATTTGTTAGAACTATTCTGCTTACCTTTTCATTTTTATGGTTTACTTATCTTGGAACACAAATTGGAGAGGATTATATTGCTGCTAATGCAATTTTGATCAATCTTGTTTTTTTGTCAGCATTTATCTTGGATGCTTACGCATTTTCTACTGAAGGTATGGTTGGATATTCTTTAGGTAGAAGAGATTTAAGTCTATTTAAAACTATCGTTAAAAATTCTTTTATCTTAAGTTCAATTACTGGTTTGGTGATTTCAATTGTTTATTTTTTTATAAATCAATATGTCATAAATTTAATGTCTGATATTGAGGAAGTTAGAATTTTAAGTTCTCAATATGTAATTTGGCTTATTATTTTGCCTTTTATTGCTTCATTTTGTTATCAATTTGATGGAATTTTTATTGGAGTATCACAAACAAAAGAACTTAGAAATGCAATGGTATTCTCAGTTTTTTGTTACTTATTAATATCAATTTTATTAACAAAATATTATTCTAATAATGGTATTTGGATTTCACTATGTGTTTTTATGATATTAAGAGCAGGATCTCTTTTTTATTATCTAGATAGAATTTATTTAAGATTTGGCAGTAGATAAATTTTTTTTGTATAGATCAGCTCTTACAGAAATTAAAATTATTAATAGCACCATTGGTATGCATGCTAAATTAATTTCATTCCAAGTAAAATTTAAAATTGAATAACCAGCTGTTAAACTTGCAATAGACTGAATTGAAAAAACCATAACATCATTAAATCCTTGTACTTTAAACTTTTCACTACTTGTATAACAAAGCACTAACAGACTAGTTCCACCAATAAATAAAAAGTTCCACCCTATACCAAGTAAGACAAGTGCTATTAAATAATTAAAAAAGGTTTGTTCATAAAAACTTAAAAAAATGCATAACAAATATATTATTGCTCCTGAATATATTATTGTTGAATGACCATATTTCTTAATTAACGATCCAGTTATCAATGAGGGCAAAAACATTCCAATTATATGTGATTGAATTACGATACTGGTCGAGCCTAAAGTAAATCCATGCATTTTGTACATACTAATAGGTGTAGCAGTCATTAAAAAAGACATAATGGAATAAGCAAAAGCAGCTGTCACTATTGCTTGAAGTATTATGGGATTTTGTAAAAGTTCAAAATAAGATCTTTGTTTGCCTTTAATATCTTCATTCGTTTTTGGATTTTTTTCTGTTTTATAAAATAGTAAAAAGACAACAGGAATTATTGTTAGAACTGCAAGAGATATGTATGAGCCTGTATACAAATGATCTGTAATTATATCTTTTGAAAAATTTGCAATATTTGGACCAATTAATGCTGATAGAATTGTTGCAAGTAATAATATCGAAATAGCTCTTGAGCTATTATTTTTTTCAACTGTCTCAGCCGCCGCAAATCTGTATTGATGTGTAAATGCTATCCCAGTTCCAATTACAAAACATGAAAAACAAAATAAGATAAAATTTTCTGAATAAATTGAATATGCACCAAGTAATGAAGCTAAACTTGTATATATAGATGATAAAATAAAACCTTTTTTTCTTCCAATCTTACTCATTATTTTCGCTGCAAAAATAGTAAATACTGCGGTTCCAACAATTGAAAGTGAAGTTGGTAATGTTGCAAGAGATGCAATTGGAGAAATTTTTAGTCCCACAATACCACTAATAAAAACAGTTATTGGTGGTGCCGTAAAAGAAAAGACCTGACAAACTGTCAAAAGAGCTAGATTTTTATTGATCATTAGTATGTTTTAATGGCAAGCAATTCCAAACTTTTTTAATCTCCAATAATTGTAAGGCCATGGAGTTAAAAATCCAACTGTTAACATAATAGGAACAACCCACCAAGTTAACATGGCTCCACCTGTTAAAAGATAGTCTGTTAAATTCATTGCAATTTCCATACTGACCATTGAGATAAAACTCATTCCTAAGGCAGTTTTTAAAGCATCTTTAAATTTGAAATTTTGTCTTATCAAAATTATGGTTTCCAAAATAATACTTGTGATCAAACCATTAATAATTGCTAGGGTCATAATGGCTAAAACCGGCCATGGAATTTGTGTAATCTGAAAAAATAAAATTGTTCCAAAGTCACCAATTGCACAACCTAATAAACACCACGCTGTATTTATGGCACTTCTTTTCCAAGTATGATTACAAGACCAATTAAAGGTTGAAACTGTCATAATTACTTATTTAAATTAAATCTAAACCTTCTTTTTTCCAATTTTTCAATCCACCAATTAAATGACAACAGTTAGTAAAATTATATGATTTAGATATTTGTACCGCTAAGGTTGATCGATGACCATGTGCACAATAAAAAAGAATTCTTTTATCTTTTAATTTATCCTTATTTTTATCTAAGTACTCATACATAGAAGGGAATGGAACTATTTTGCTATTTTTAATCATTCCCTCTTTATCTATTTCAATCTGCTCTCTTAGATCTATCAAAATAGCATCAGGATCATTTTTAATTTCATTAAATTGCTCTGGCTCAATACCGTTATTAACTTTTTGACGATTAAAATCTATTCCAAGATTAAGATTACTAGGTACCGCGACATCCATCATTTTTGGATTAGGTAAATTTAAATTATTCATTATATCAACATATTCATCAACTGAGTTTACTTGTAGTCTAGGGTTAAATTTTTTTTCTTCTAGTATCGTACTAACGGTTTCTCCTTTGTAATCATGTGCAGGATAGACAAGTGTATCATCTGGTAATTTTAGTAATTTACCAAATAAAGAATTATATGAGTCTTTAGGATCGCCATTTTGAAAATCAGTTCTTCCTGTTCCTTTAATTAGCAATGTATCACCTGTAAAGATTCTATCTTTCATTAAAAAGCTAAAACTTTCTGAAGTATGCCCAGGCGTGTATAAAGCTTTTAAATCTATTCCTTCTATTTTAACAGTTTCTTCATCAGAAACTTTCATTGCAACAACGTCTGCGGGGGTTTTGTCACCCATAACAGTTACACAATTTGTTTTATCTCTTAGTTCAGCTATCCCTGAAATATGATCTGCGTGAATGTGGGTATCGATAACTTTAACTAATTTTAAATCTAATTCTTTTAGTAATTTTATATATTGATCTACTTTTTCTAATACAGGATCAATAATCAATGCTTCCCTGCCTATGCCTGAAGAGATTAAGTACGTATAAGTAAATGAATTAGAGTCAAATATCTGTCTAAAAATCATGATTAATTATAACTTAAATTTGAAAAAATGATCAAAAGAATTTAAAGTGTTGGCAATCCAGATGTTTTCCAGCAACTAGGTTCTACATCATTCCTAATAGTTCGTTATTGAATATCTTTTTTTTCACTGATGGATTTTTATTTTAAATAAATATTAAGAACCAATATGCAGTTAAACCACCAAAAATAGTAGCTAAAATATTCTTACTGAATACACCAATAATCACTGCTATCACCGATGCGAGGATTTTTGGATTATTTTCTAAATCTAAAGACCCATTAATATCAATAAAAATTCCTGGAAAGATTATTGCAGGAAATACAGCTGAAGGGACATAACTTAGAATTTGTTTTACCTTTGGACTCATTTTACTTGTGTCAAAATAAGATAAAGATAAAAATTTGGTAAGAAAATTTAAAATTCCAGAAATTATGATTCCATACCAAATCATTTAGATTCCTTATTTTTTAAAAAAATTAAAATAAATGCTGCTAGTAACGCAGTAAAACTAGATAAAATTATATATGATTTTAGAGGAGCATTATAAAGCAGAATAGATAGACTGCCTGATATTAAAATAATCATTAGATGATCAATTCTTCGAAAATAGCTTACTAACAACGAAATAAAAGTAAGGGGAATTGTATAAGCAAGACCTAACTCTTCAGGAACAATTGAGCCTAAAAAAATTCCAACTAGGGTGAATAGCTGCCAAACAAACCAAAGACTAAATCCTGAGCCTAATAAATAATAATGTTTTAATTTAGTGTTTTTATTTTTTTCAAAATAAACGTTAGATACTGCATATGCTTGATCTGTTAAAAGATAAGATAATAAAATTTTCCAACCTAAGGAAAGTTTGTTTAAGTATTCACTTAAGCTTGCACCATACAATAAATGACGTGAATTAACGACAAAGGTTGAAGTAATTGCAATTAATGAAGACGCACCTCCAGAAAATAACTGTAAAAATACAATCTGTGACGCTCCTCCAAATATAATAAAAGAAGTTGCAAAAGTTTCTAACGGCGTAAATCCTAATTCTATTCCAATTGCTCCCAATATAATTCCAAAGGGAACTACTGGAATTAATAAAGGTAGAACATCTATGATACCTTTAGTAAATAAATTTAATTTGCTTTCCATTTAATTAATAATTAGTCAAAACAAACAATATGATCAATATGAATAGGTCTTTTAATCCCAAATTTTTCCTCAACTTCATGTTGATGAACGTGATGTGAATGTACAAAAACTGGGATCAACAAATCACTTTTTGTTTTTAAAGTATAAATAAAATTCGTCCCTCTAAATTTTCTATCTACGACTTCTAAATTGAGATTGCTTTTATCATCATGTTCTAAATCTTCAGGCTGAAGTAGCAATTTAACTTTAGAGCCTTTAGGATAGTGTTTAACAAAATCTCCTTCAATTAATCCAAGATCTTTATTTTCTAAAGATTTTTCATCAATAACGGTTGCAGGAACTAGTATTCCTCTGTTTAAAAAATTAACTACCTCGATAGAATTTGGAAAATGGTATACATTATAAGGATCATCAAATTGTTTAAGCTGTCCATCTAAGATAATTCCACATTTATTGCCTAAGTAAAAAGCTTCATAAGAGTCATGAGTTACAATAATGGTTGTTATTTTGTACTCTCTAAGTAATTGCTTTAATTTTACTTGTATTTCTTCCTTAAAATTTTGATCAATATTAGATAATGGTTCGTCTAATAACAATAAATCAGGCATTGAAAGCAATGATCTTGCAAGTGCAGCTCTTTGAGCTTCGCCCGAGCTAATTTGATGCGGATATTTTGATAAAATGTTTTCAAGATGCAGAAACTTAATTATATAATCGAATTTAAGACGCTTAGTTTTTCTTTTATTTCTTTCTAAACCAAATTTAATATTATCTTTTACGTCATAATGAGGAAATAAAGAATTATCCTGAAAAGATAAAGATATGTTCCTATTTTCTGGTTCTATGTGATTATTATTTGAAGATATAATTTTACCATTAAGTGATATTTTTCCTGAAGTAATCTTTTCTAATCCGGCAATAGTTCTTAAGATAGTAGTTTTGCCTATACCCGATGGACCTAATAAACAAACAACATCACCCTCATTTTCAATCTTAAGCGTTACATTACTAACTTTATTTTTTTTACTTGCAATAAAAGTAACATTGTCTATTTCAAAAAAATTATTCATTATTGTTCCTTTAAAATATATCTTGATGTTAGTAAAATAAAAACACTTGAAATTAATATTAAAATAATAGCAGGAGCAGCTGCACCTTCAAGGAGATCTTGTGATGCAAAAGTATAAGCTGTAGTTGCAAATGTATCAAAATTAAATGGTCTCATAATAAGAGTAATAGGTAGTTCTTTAACAATTTCAATTGATAGCAATATAATCACTAAAAAAACTGAGTTTCTTAAAAAAGGTAAATGAATATTTTTAAAAGTTTTAATTTTTGAATAGCCTAAAAGGTAAGCGCTTTCATCTATAGAATAATTGATCTTAAGGTAACCAGATTTAATTCCATTATTAGCTAAAGAATAAAATCTTACAAAATAAACTATTACTAATCCAAATATGGATCCTATAAAAAAGGATTTAATATTAAAATTTACTAATAAACTTTCATTTATAAATGAAATAAATGAAATATACGCAACTGCTAAAATTACTCCAGGCATGGCATATCCTGAAATTGAAAATGTTGTTAGAGTTTGAAGCAATTTACTTTTAGTAATACGGTTTCCATAATTAGATATAAAACTAAGTAATATTAAAACAAAACAAGACAAAAATACTAGCAATAATGTATTCAATAATAATTCTAATAAATTTAGTTCAATTAAATATTTTGGAAATAAATATGTCCAATAAGACATTTGAGTAACTGGAAAGATAAAACTAATACAAAAAACTAATGCACATATACTAAAAGCAATTATAGATTTATAACCCTTTAATTTAATTTTTGTTTTAGTCTTAAAACCTCCTTTTGATGGAGTGTGATACTGTGCTTTTTGTCTTGAAACATTTTCTAGGTAAAAAAGAAAAAAAATAAAAATTAACAAATAAAATGATAATCTATTTGCTAAAGTTAAATCATCAAATGTAATCCAAGCATTATAAATACCTGTAGTTAAAGTTGATATTCCAAAGAAAGATACAGACCCAAAATCAGACAATGTTTCCATTGCAACTAATGAAAGGCCAGTAACAATTGAAGGTCTTGCTGCTGGTAAAATGATTTTTAGAAATGTTTTTTGTTTTGAAAATCCAAGGTTTTTTCCAAGATCTATAAGATTTTGAGACTGATAATGAAATGAAGCTCTAGTAAGCACATACACATATCCAAAAATAGAAAAAGATATTGATATAATTGCTCCAATCATTCCATCAAATTTAGGTATATAATTGTTATAATTACCCTCACCAAATAAACCTTTTAATAAAGAGTAAGCTGTTCCAAAATTTTCAAAAAAAGCAGTTAGTGAATATGAATATATGTAAGCCGGTACAGCAAAAGATAGAATTAAAGCCCATTTAAAAAAAGTTGCTCCTGGGAAATCATAAAATGAAATTAAATAAGCACAACCAATCCCAATAACAGAAGTTAATATCAATACTCCTAATAAAAGTATTAAAGAATTAAAAATATAATCTAATAAAAATGTTTCCTTTAAAATAGAACTGTATTCTGTTGTAGTTTCAAAAAAACTTCCAAATATCATTAATATTGGAACAACAACAATTAAAGATATAAAAAAAGAACTAAGGTACCAGATATTAAATCTACTTAGCATTTTTTACTTCCAGCCACTTTGTAACATTATTTTTAACGCTTCACCTAGATATAATCCATACTGATTAACATTAGTATTTAAATCCTGCTTAAAATTTCCCATATCTTGAATTAATTGATTTGGTTCAACTCCTTCTATAATTGGATATTCAAAAGTATTGTTTACAATATGTGTTTGTGCTTCTTTAGTTAACAAAAATTCAATAAGCGTGATTGCATTTTTTGGATTAGGTGAGTTTTTTAAAATACCTACACCACTAACATTAATATGTGTTCCACGGTCATTTGAATTAGGAAAAAAAGGTAATACTTTTTTTGCTGCTTCTTGTTGATCTTTTCCTTTCTGACCAGATAGCATTAATGCATAATAATAAGTATTTGCAATAGCAAGATCAGCCTCTCCAGCAGCTACCGCTAAAATTTGAGCTCGATCATTACCTTTTGGAGATCTTGCAAAATTATTAACTAACCCTTTTGTCCACTTTTTAGTTTCTTTAATGCCATTGTTACTAATGAGTGATGCAACCCATGATAAATTATAGATATTATTTGATTGACGTACAACAATTCTATTTTTCCATTCAGGTTTGGCTAAATCTTCATATCGTAAATTTTTCAGCTCTTGTTGTTTAACTCTGTCTTTAGAATAAAAAAAAATTCTTGCTCTCTTAGATATTGCTACCCAGTTTTCACTTCTTAGATTTTCTGGAACCTTTAGTTTTATGACAGAAGATATGGAATTTTGAAACATTCCCTTTTTATCAAATAAACTCAATCTGCCAGCGTCTGAAGTTACATATAAATCTGCTTTAGAGTCTTTACCTTCTTCTATTATTCTTTTTTGAAGTGCAGCATCTTTTCCAGAAATTACATTCACTTTGATCCCAGTTTTTTCTGTAAATTTTTTGTATAACTCAATGTCAGAGTCGTAATGTCGTGAACTAAAAATATTAACTTCATTCGCTACAGATACATTTGTCACCATGTAAAAAATCACAACTATTCTTAGCCAAAATTTCATATAATTTTCTTTGATTAATTAGTAATGAGAATTATTCTCATTGCGAATGATTATCAATCGCATAAATAAGCTTTATTGTCAACAAAAATAGATTTTATTTCCAATCACCTATTTTACTGAACAAAAAATTTCTAAAAGCTTGAACTCTTGCAGTATTTTTTAAGGATTGAGGATAAACAAAGTGAGCCTCTGTTATTGGTCCTTCAGATTTTGGTAAAACTTTAATCACATTAGTTGAATTAGATACTAAATATTCAGGTAATGCTGCCAATCCTACTCCAGACTCAACAGCTAAAAGTAAACCCATCACACTATTTACTTTCATAACAGTTTTTCTTTTTTTACCATCATGCATTCCAAGTTTTAATGCCCAATCAGGATTATAAACTGGTGACGGTGCTCCTTTTCCAAACGAGATAAATCTATGTTTATTTAAATCAGCAATTGTTTTTGGCATTCCAAATTTTTCTAGATATTTATTAGAGCCATAAACATAATATTTAATATCTACTAATTTTTTTTGAATATAATTTAATTGTTTGGGTCTTCGCATAAAAATTCCAA
>JAYOZQ010000007.1:0-17120 GCA_038154225.1 Candidatus Pelagibacter sp. | reverse complement strand
ATTCCAGTATTTTTTGCATTATATAAAGTATTATTTGTAACCATTGAAATGAGACAAATGCCATTTTATGGTTGGATTCAAGATTTATCAGAAAGAGATCCAACGTCCGTTTTCAATTTATTTGGTTTATTGCCTTACGATGTTCCATCTTTTTTAATGATTGGTGCGTGGCCTATTGCAATGGGTGTATCAATGTTTATTCAACAAAAACTTAACCCTGCTCCAACAGATCCTATGCAGGCTAAAATATTTATGTTCTTTCCACTTTTCCTTACAATAATTTTAGCTCCATTCCCTGCTGGACTAGTTATCTACTGGACTGTTAATAATATTTTAACTATGGCTCAACAAGTTTTCATTATGAAAAGAACTACAGTTAAAACAGTTACTTAATGCTGGAAATAAAAGAAGAAGAATTAGATAAAATCCTCCCATCAGATGGTCCTTCAATTGATGAAGTTAAAAGATATTTGGAAAAATATAACGATGAATACATTGTTATAAAATGTGGTGGAAGTGTTTTAGTTGATCAAAATTTATTCGAAATTTTTATAAAAGATATTACTACCCTTAATAAATTAGGTTTTATTCCTATTATTGTACATGGTGGCGGTAAAAGAATAAGCAATAAATTAAATGAGCTTGGAATAAAAAGTGAATTTATTAAAGGACTTCGAGTTACCGGAAAAGAAACAATTGAAGTAGTTGAGCAAGTTTTAATAGAATTCAATCAAGAGATAGTTGAAGCCCTTAAAAAACAATCTTGTAATAGTGAAACAATTAACTCCAAAATTAATAATATTATTAGTGTAATTAAAGAAAATGATGAATTAGGATTTGTTGGAACACCAACTAAAATTGATCAATCTATTATTGATAAAATTGTAAACGATAAAAAAGTTCCAGTAATTGCACCCTTGGGTCTAGATGAAAACAATCAAACTTATAATATAAACGCAGATACAGCTGCTGGCTACATTGCAAAAAAAATTAAGGCAAGAAGACTGATTATTATGAGTGATGTTGAGGGTGTTTTAGATAATAACCAAAAACTAATTCCTGAAATTAACTCAACTTCAATCAAGGAATTAATTGAAAATGAAACTATTACTGGGGGCATGATCCCCAAAATCAACAATTGTCTAGATGTTGCAAGTAATGGAGTAAAAGGTGTGGTAATTATTGATGGTCGAAAAAACCATTCTATTCTTTTTGAACTATTATCAGATAAAGGATCAGGAACATTAATAAGACAATGAAAGATTTAATCGATATAAAATATTGGATATTTGATCTTGATAACACTCTTTATAGTGGTCAAACTCAGGTTTTTTCTGAAGTAGATAAAAAAATGTCTTCTTTCATCTCTGAAAAATTTAATGTTGATCTTATAAAAGCAAAAGAAATTCAAAAAAAATATTTCTACGAATATGGCACAACACTCTCCGGTCTAATGAACCATGACAATATCGATCCACAAGAATTTTTAGAATTTGTTCACGATATTGATATTAGTTGGTTACCAAAAGATGAAGTTTTAAGAGAAGAGCTGATTAAGATAAAAGAAAAAAAGATTATTTTTACTAACGGATCTCATGCTCACGTTGAAAATGTTACAAAACAACTTGGTATTGATGGATTATTTGATGGAGCCTTTGATATAACTGATGCAAATTATGTACCAAAACCGCATTTAGATCCATATCAAAAATTGATTAAAAAATTTGATTTAGATCCAAATCAATCAATTTTAATTGAAGATATCGCTCACAACTTAGAACAAGCTAAAAATTTAGGAATGAAAACTTGTTGGTTAGAAAATGAAGAAACCTTTGCAAAAAAAGACTCGGACAAACCATATATAGATTATAAGATTAAGAACTTGCCTTCTTTTCTTCAAGAAATTAATATATTAAAGAACAATTAAATTAACTATCTAAATAAAAAATATGAGTGATATCGAAAAAATAATAAATGATGCGTGGGAAAATAGAGATAACGTAAATCAAGATTCTGAACAAAGTTTAAAAGATACCATCAATCAAATGATTGCTGATTTAGATAGTGGTAAAGTTAGAGTTGCAGAAAAAATTAATGGGGAATGGGTTACCCATCAGCATATTAAAAAAGCAATTATGTTAAGTTTTAGAATTTATCCGATGGAAAATTTAAATGGACCCTATAGTAGCTGGTATGACAAAGCACATTTACTAAAAGGTAAAACTGCTGGTTGGACAAAAGAAGATCATGAAAAAGCTGGATTTAGAATGGTGCCAAACTCTCCTGTAAGAAAAGGATCTTTTGTAGGTAAAAATGCAGTATTGATGCCATGCTATGTAAATATTGGAGCATATATCGATGAAGGTACTATGATGGATACTTTCAGCCGTGCGGGTAGTTGTTGCCAGATTGGAAAGAATTGTCATATCTCTGCAGGAAGTGGAATTGGTGGAGTGTTAGAGCCAGCCCAAGCATTACCAACTATTATTGAAGATAATTGTTTTATTGGAGCAATGTCTGAAGTTGTTGAAGGTGTGATAGTTGGAGAAGGATCAGTTTTAAGTATGGGAATGTACATTGGCCAATCTACTAAAATAGTAAATAGAAAAACTGGAGAAATAACTTATGGAAAAATTCCTCCTTATTCTGTGGTAGTACCTGGATCATTACCAGATAAAAATAATGCTTCTGCCCCTTCTCTTTATTGTGCAGTTATCATTAAACAAGTGGATGAAAAAACAAGATCTAAAACTTCTGTAAACGATCTTTTAAGAGAATAGATTTATTATGGCTTCAATTAATGAACTTCAATTAGCTAAGGAGCTAATTAAATTTCCAACTGTTACACCTATTGATGCTGGAATAATGAAGTTTTTAGAAAAAAAACTTAAAACACTTGGATTTAAAACTAAAATTTTAGAGTTCAAAGAGAAGAATAGTAAACCTGTTAAAAATCTTTACGCAAGACTTGGTAATAAAGGACCAAATTTTTGTTATGCAGGTCACTTAGATGTGGTCCCTGCAGGAAATCTAAAAGATTGGACCGTGAATCCATTTAAACCCTCTATTAAAAAAGGATATTTAATTGGAAGAGGTGCGAATGACATGAAAAGTTCAATCGCTGCATTCGTTTCTGCAGTGAGCAATTTTGTTGGAAATAAAAGAAAATTTAACGGCTCCATTAGTCTTTTGATTACAGGAGATGAAGAAGGTGTTGCAATCAATGGTACTAAAAAAGTAGTCGATTACTTAAGAAAGAAAAAAGAAAAAATAGATTTTTGCTTAGTGGGTGAGCCTACTAATCCAAATAAATTGGGTGAAATGATTAAAATTGGTCGAAGAGGAAGTATGACTGGCAGACTTTCAATTATAGGTATTCAAGGGCATGTGGCTTATCCTCAAAGAGCAAACAATCCATCCACAGCACTTGTGCAAATTTTAAAAGAATTAAAAGAGATTAAATTTGATAATGGTACAAAAGATTTTCAACCAACAAATCTTGAAATCACTAAAATAAATATTGATAATTCAGCAGATAATGTGATTCCAGGTTTAGCTAATGCAAAATTTAATATCCGATTTAATAACAAACATACTTCAAGTTCTATAAAAAAGAAAATTGATACAATTATAAAAAAAATAAGTAATAGAAATAAATCAAAATATAAAATTGATTATAGTGTGTCTGGAGAGGCATTTCTTACAAAACCAAATAATACAACTTTTATGATTAGAGATATCATTAAAAAAATAACAAAAATTAAACCTCAACTGTCAACGACGGGTGGTACTTCTGACGCTAGATTTATTAGAAAAATAGCCCCATGTTTAGAATTTGGTTTGGTTGGCAAAACAATGCATAAAGTAGATGAAGCTGTTTCATTGTCTGATTTAAAAAAACTTACTTTGATATATTCAAATATTTTACAAAATTATTTTAAGTGAAAACTGGTCTAGTTACTTCTGATACTTATCAAAATCATAATACAGGCGAAGGACATCCAGAGAAAATTGATAGGGTTACAGCTGTAATCGATAACTTTAAAAAAATTGATAACAAAGAATTAATTTGGAAAAAACCAACTAAATTTGATCAATCTTTTTTAATAAATACTCATTCTTCTGAATATATAGATCTAGTAAGTAAATCATTTCCAGAAAATGGTTTGGCTTTTCTTGATGGAGACACAGTTGTTTCTCCTGGTAGTAAAGAAGCAACCAAAGATGCTGTAGGATCTATCATAACAGCAATCGATGGGGTTCAGCAGAAAGAATTTAAAAATGCGTTCTGTGCAGTAAGACCTCCTGGACATCATGCTGAAAAAGATAAAGCAATGGGATTTTGTATTTATAACAATGTTGCAGTAGGTGCTAATTATTTAATTGAAAAGTATAAGTACAATAAAGTTGCAATTATTGATTTTGATGTTCATCATGGAAATGGAACACAAGACATTTTTTATAATAATGAAAAAGTTTTATATATTTCAACACATCAATATCCATACTATCCTGGATCTGGCTCAGAAAAAGAAACTGGTAAGTTTAATAATATTTTAAATATTCCGCTTGAAGCTGGCACTACTGCTGAACAATTCTTAAACGCTTATGAAAATGTTTTGAAAAAATTAAAAGAGTTTAAGCCTGAATTTTTATTATTTTCTGCGGGTTTTGATGCCCATATCGATGATCCTTTAGCTCAACTAAGACTTAGCTCAGAAGACTTTTACCATTTAACAAAAAGAACTTTGGAAGTTTCTAAATCAATGTGCAATGGAAATGTAGTTTCAATTCTAGAAGGTGGTTATGACCTTAGAGCTCTTCAAGATAGCACTAAAAGACATGTGGATGCTCTGATAGAATTTAATTGATAATTCAAATATAAACTCTACAAAACTTGTATGAAACTTTACAGAATTAAAAAGTCTGACATCGATAAAAAAGGCAGGGGTTTATATGCCACAAGAGACATCAAAAAAGGTACAAAAATAATTGACTATGTTGGAAAACTTATCACAAAAAAACAAACTGAAGAGTCTGATAAATACGATAACAGTAAACCAATTTATTTATTCACTATTAATAAAAGATATGATTTAGACGGTGATTTTCCTTGGAACACAGCAGGTTTAATTAATCACTCCTGTGATAACAATTGTGACTATGATGGAAAAGGTCTTAAAATTTGGGTGAAGGCAATCAAGGACATTAAAAAAGGTGAAGAATTTACTTGTGACTATGGTTTTGGATATGATGAAAATTACAAACAATTTCCATGTAAATGTAAATCTAAAAACTGTTGTGGTTACATTATAAGAGCAGAGTCTAGGTGGCGAATTAATAAAAAATTTGCAATGAGTAATAAGAAAAAATTAATAAATAACTCTCGCTAAAAAAAGACCCTCAGGAGGTGCAGGTGGAGCACAAAGAACTCTTTTCTTTGATTTAAATACTTTATCAAATTTTTTTAAATCCCATTTTTTTTCACCTAAATACTTTAAACATCCTACCATTGATCTTACCTGCTGCTGTAGAAAGGATTGTGATTTAAATTCTATTTCAATTTTATTTTTAGATGATTTAATCTTAACTGATTTAATTGTTTTAATTGGACTTTTTGCATGGCAACTTGAAGATCTAAAAGTAGAATAATCATGAGTGCCAACTAACTTTTTTGCTCCTTTTTTAATTAAATCTAGATCTAAGGGTTTTCTTACATGCCACCCTCTTTTTTTTTCAATCACAGGAGCACTAATCTGATTAAAAATTATATATTTATAAACTCTTTGTTTTGCAGAAAATCTTGAGTGAAATTTATTGCTTCTTTTTCTGATTTTTTTAATTGCCACACCTTTATCATTTAAAAAATGATTAATTGATTTTAAAAACTTTGTTAAATCTATGATTTCATTTTTGCTATCAAAATGACCAGACTGCTCAATTGCATGAACACCTGTATCAGTTCTGCCCGAACCATTTAAAATAATTTTTTCTTTTAAAAGTTTTGTGAGTTTTTCTTGAATAAGTCCTTGAATAGTTGATCCCTTTTTTTGGATTTGCCACCCTCTAAAATCTGTTCCCACATACTCAATAAGCAATTGATACCTGGCCATTTAGATAACAGCACCCTTTTTTATTTGTGAACCAAGCATAAATTCACCAATATTTTGGGGCTTTTTCCCTTGTCTTTGGATTTCCTTAATCTTAATTGTTTGTTTATCCCCACAAACAATCTCTAGGTAATCAGAAACAATTTCTCCTGGCTTTCCAATTCCATTGCCAATTTCTGCTTTTAAAATTTTATATCTTTCACCCTTGTATATGAAGAATGCACCTGGTGCAGGATATAAACCATTTATTTTTCCAATAATAATTTTTGCTTCATCATTCCAATTAATTTCACCCTCAGCCTTTTGAATTTTAGATGCATATGTTGCTTTTGAATGATCTTGCTCAATGAATTTTGCTTTATCTTCCATTATATCATCAACATTATCTAATATTTTCTCAGCTGCTATTAAAGATAATTTCTCTGATACCTCGATAGCATTTAAATTATTTGTTAAATCAATTTTATAAGTATTACATACTGGACCTGTATCAAGCTGTTCAGCTATTTTCATAACACTAATCCCTATTTCTTTATCAAGGTTCATTATTGACCTTTGTATAGGTGCAGCACCTCTCCATTTTGGCAAAAGAGAAGCATGTATATTAATAAATCCCTTTTTAGTTAAATTTAAAAATTCTTTTGGAATGATTTGTCCGTATGCAACAACAATTGCAAGCTCAGCCTCTATGCTTTTAAAATATTCGAATTCCTCATTGTTATCTTTTAAATTTTTTGGAGTTCTAAAATCTAAATTTAGTGTTTCAGCAATCCCTTGAATAGGAGATTTATTAATTTTTTGACCTCTTTGTGATTTCTGAGGAGGTTGTGTATAGACATCTGATATTGGATAACCATTTTGATAAAGTGATTTTAAAATAGGTACAGCAAACATTGGTGTGCCCATAAAAACAATCTTTTTTGCCATCAATTAAAGGACTGCAGTATTTGATTTTAATTTAGATAGTTTTTTTATGATCATGGATTTTTTTAATTTTGAAAGGTAATCAATAAATAATATTCCCTCTAAATGATCCATTTCATGTTGAATACATGTGGCAAGCAAACCCTCTGCTTTTAATAATTGTTTTTTTCCATTATAATCTAAGTATTCTACATCACATTTACTTGGTCTATCTATTTCAGCAAATTGTTCAGGCACTGACAAACAACCTTCTTCATGTGTATTTTTAATTGGATCTTTATTCAAAATAACTGGATTTACAAAATATCTAGGTTCTTTTTTTCCATCTTTGGCAATATCCATTACTATAATTCTTTTTGGGATACCGATTTGAATTGCTGCAAGACCTATGCCATTAGCATCATACATTGTATCCAACATATCATTCATGAGTTGTTGTTCTTCTTTACCAACACTTTCAACAGGCTTTGAGATCTGTCTAAGCAATTTATTTGGTTCAGTGATTATAGTTTTAACAGCCATTAAGAATTATTTTATTATAATTTCTAAACTTTTAAAGGAAGAACTTTTAATAAAAGTTTATTCCTAATCGAGTCAGTATTTAATTGGTTGAGTGTATTTATTATAAAATAAACTGTATCATCATCTATATCCTCAATTTTCTCAGGCCCAATAACCTCTATAACTCTAAGTAATGCAGCTCCAATTTCTTTATTATCAAGCATTTTCTGAATATCTGAAGGCATCTCTGATTTGTTAACTTTATAAAGATTTTCATATTTTTTCGAAATTTCAATTCCATCAGACTTTAAAGCTTCCAGAAAAATTATATCCTTTTTAGATAAAAAATATTCTTTATCTTTTTTTATTTTTTTTAAAAATTTATCAAGATCTTCTTCAATTTTTGATTTTGCATAATCTCCGTTAAAATAATTTACCAATTTGGATTGGTGTAATATCTTATTGTTATATTTTATTCTTTTATTAATGATTTCATCACTTTTTATATATTGATTATAAAAAGTAGTAAAATTAGATGGCACATCTGTTTCATCAATTTGCTTTAAATATTTTCTAAGTTCTTCATCAAAGGCATCCTCGATACCTTCAGATTTAAAGATATCTTTTAGAATTTTCATTAATTCAAGTTTTAGTTTTGGCTCCTCTGTTAAAAGTAATCTTTGGTAAACTAAAGCTTTACCTTCAATGGATGATAGAGATTTATAAGACTCTTTGGTATTTAATAGCTGATTTATATTAAATTGAAATCGCTTGTAAAACTCAAACAATTCTTCTTCTGAGTAAATTTTATCATGAGTTGCTTTTTCAATAGTTGAAATCTTTTCTATATCTGAAATCTCTACATCTTGAATTTTATATAATAAATTTGAAGATGATAAATACTTCCAAATTAATTTTGGTGTGTCTTTATTTGGCTCAAATGTGAATTCGGGATTAGTTCTATGGGCTAAATGAAAATCTAGAATTGAATTTTCAGAAATTTCTTTGTTTACCTCATCTATATATCCTAATAGGTAATTTATTTTATTTTCGAAATACTCATCTGAAAAACCTAACTCTTTTTTTAAATCTAAAATTAATTGAGCTTCCTCATTTTTTCCATAATTAATTAAGCAATATAAATTAAATTTTGATAAATATTCATCTTCCAGAGGTTCTTTGATCTTAGAAAATATTTCACATGATTTTTTAACATCAGATTGAGACAAATATCTATCAACCATATATCGCATTAGCTCTGGATGAAGGTTGGTAACTTGATTCTTAATAAGATACTCTTCTATTAAATCTAAGTTTGAGTTTTTAATAAGCCATTTTGTTTTAAAGTTTAGAAATTCTTGATCGGTAATATTTTGATTTGGATAATAAGCATTCGTCAATAATGAAATATTAAGAATTTCAGAGGCATCTTTTGAAAGTTCGTATTTATCTATATTGTTAAAAAGTTTTTTTAGTGTTGAGCCATCAGAATTTGACCACATATTTATATCCAAACCATATTCTTGTGGATCATATAATCCTGCAATTTTAATTGTTTTTGACGTAAGTTCCTGGTCTAATTTTATAGAGTCTTCATTTTTATCTGATTGCATTTTATAAACACTACTTTCAGATACTACTTGTTTATTTTCTATTGATAAATTTTCTTCAGAAATATTTTCTGTTTCTTGTTTTTCTATATTCCAGATATCTACAGGCTTATCTTCTGCAAACGATGAGAAAGAAAATAAAGAAAAAATTACAATTGATAAATTTTTCTTATTTAACAATTTTAAAATTTTCATTTGGAATAATTTTTTCTATTTCTTTTTTGGGAGTTGGGAAATCAACTTTATTTATAAAAAAAACAAGTCCCAATATAACTATAAGACCAATCAAAGATTTTATAATTATTGCAATGATATTGGTTCTGCCTGAACTTGTATTTTTATTGAATTGCATATAACTTTAGTTAATTTCAAATTAAGACATATTTGTGTTTTTTCAATAAAGAAACTTATGAAATCAAAAGAAAATCTTGTGTTTTTAGGTATGATGGGATCAGGCAAGAGCTCTATTGGTTCACTAATTGCAAAAAAATTAAAGATTAAATTCATAGATGTAGATAAAGAGATTGAAAAAGAATTAGGCTTATCTATATCCAAAATATTTGAAACAAAAGGTGAAAATTATTTTAGAAAATTTGAACAAAAAATAACTCTTAAAATACTAAAAATTAATTCAACTGTAGTGTCACTTGGTGGAGGGGCATTTATGAACAAGGTTATAAGAAATGAAATTCTAAAAAACCATATCTCTTTTTGGTTAAACTGGGATAATGAAACGTTATTAAATAGAATTAAAAATAGTAAAAAAAGACCCCTTGCCTTTAATTCAACAGAAAATGAATTGATTGATTTAATAAAAAAACGATCTAACATTTATTCTAAAGCATTATATGAAATTAAATGTGATAATTTGTCGAAAAGTGAAATTGTTAAAAAAGTTTTAAATAATTATGAAAGCCATTAAGTTAAAGATTAATACTAAAACTCAAAAATATTCAATTATTATTGGTTCAAATTTAGTATCCAATATATCAAAAATATTAAAAGAAAATTCTATAAATTTTAAACAATGTTTGCTTGTTATCGATAAAAATATTTCCAAATATTTTATTTCAAAAATTAAAAAATCTCTTAACAAGAAAAAAATTTATGTTCATTTTTTTAGAGCTAATGAAATGAACAAAAATTTTATAAGTGTAGACAAAATCTTGGATATTTTACTAACTAAAAACTTTTCAAGAGAAGATTGTGTTATATCTATTGGTGGAGGAATTACTGGAGATATAAGTGGTTTTGCAGCTAGTCTGTTTAAAAGAGGATTAAAATTTATCAATATTCCAACTACTCTTTTATCTCAAGTAGACTCATCGATTGGAGGAAAAACAGGAGTAAATACTAAATTTGGAAAAAATTTAATAGGAAGTTTTTATCAACCAAATTTAGTTATATCAGATGTTCAATTTTTAAAAACTTTACCAAAAAGAGAATTGATTTGTGGTTATGGTGAAATTTTAAAACATTCTTTAATTGCTAATAAAAGTTTCTATAAATTTTTAGATAAAAATAGTGATAAAATATTAAAACTTTCATCTCCATTTATTGAAAAAGCTATATACGAAAGCTGTAAAATAAAAAAAAATGTTGTTGAAAAAGATGAAAATGAAAAAGGCTTACGAAAAATATTAAACTTTGGCCACACATTTGCACATGCTTATGAGGCTTCTTTGGGCTATTCAAAAAAACTTAACCATGGAGAAGCCGTAATACTTGGCATGCAAAGTGCATTAAGTTTTAGTTTAAAAAATAATTTAATTCAAAAAAATGACTATTATTCAATCTTAAAGCACATTTCAAAAGCAAGTTTACCATCAAATATAAAACAATTTTTTAAGATTCGAGATTTAAATAAAATATTATCTTTTATGGCTAAAGATAAAAAAAATAATTCAGATAATATTAATTTAGTCTTATTAAAAAAAATTGGACATCCAATTATAAATAGAGAGTATAAAAAAAATAATTTATCTGATTTTCTAAAAAGTGAATTAAGAAATTAAAATTTGTATTGAATGAATATGTTCTTTCATTTCTTTGTCTAAAATTTTATAGACTCTTTTGTTACTTTCGATTCTACTTAAAGACTTTAATTCACTTGAGCTCATAATAATTTTTAAATGATATCTACCTTCTTGATTACCAGCATGATTTTTATGAAGAAATGATTTATCTTCAATTTCAATCCTTTCGATATCAATTTGGTCAGTAAGTTTTTTTTTTACAATTGCAATTAACTCATTTATATCCATAAACTAAATCTATTATACATCATGAAAAATATTTGCGACTGGAATAATTGTAATGAAATTGGTGACTACAGAGCACCAGTTGAAAAAGATAATAGTAAAAAATATAGAATGCTTTGCCTAGAGCATGTGAAAGAGTTCAATAAAAATTGGAATTATTTCTCAGGAATGAATGATGATCAGGTTTTGAATTTCTTAAAATCAGATATGATTTGGCACAAACCCACTCAAAGCTTTAGCTCTTCTGATAATTTCTTCAAAGTTCTGTGGAATAACACTTTAAGAGATGAATTAGACAAAGATAAAATTAATGGTGACTACAATCATATGCGTCAATTTAAATTTAACCATAAAGATATCAAAGCCTTTGGTATATTGGGAATTTCAGTGGGATTGAAGTGGGAAAAAGTTCAAGATAAGTTCAAATTACTTGTCAAAAAATATCACCCAGATATAAATGCCGGAAACAAAAAATATGAAGAAAAACTAAAATTAATAACTTTAGCTTACACTCAGCTTAAAAATACTTATAGAGATAAAATTGACTCCAAATCTTAATATTCAACCTGACATAAAAGTTTCATTAAAACAAACTTTTGGAATCGACTCAGAAATGGAAGTGGATGCTTTTGCAGAGAAGAATGAATATGTTCCTGAAATAGACAAAAGTTATAAATTCGATAGAGATACTACGATGGCAATAGTTTCTGGTTTTGCCCATAACAAACGAGTCTTAGTTCAAGGATATCATGGTACTGGAAAATCTACCCATATAGAACAAATCGCTGCCAGATTAAACTGGCCATGTATTCGAGTAAATTTAGATAGTCATGTAAGTAGAATAGATTTGATAGGTAAAGATGCAATCGTTCTTAAAGATGGAAAACAAGTCACTCAATTTAATGAAGGTATTTTACCTTGGTCAATACAAAATCCGGTAGCACTAGTTTTTGATGAGTATGATGCTGGTAGACCGGATGTAATGTTTGTAATTCAAAGAGTTTTGGAGGCAGAGGGTAATTTTACTCTTCTAGATAAAAACAAAGTAATTAAACAAAATAAATTTTTTAGATTGTTTGCAACTTCAAATACTGTTGGATTAGGAGATACCACTGGTCTTTATCATGGAACACAACAAATAAATCAAGGACAAATGGATAGATGGAATATTGTTACTACTCTAAACTACCTAAGTCTTGATAGAGAATTAGATATTGTTTTGGCAAAAAATAAAAATCTGAATAACGCTAAAGGAAAAGAAAAAGTTGCTAATATGATAAAAGTAGCCTCTTTAACTAGAAAAGGATTTATTGCAGGTGATATATCGACAGTAATGAGTCCTAGAACAGTTTTACATTGGGCAGAAAATTCAGAAATTTTTAAAGATACAGGTTATGCTTTTAGAGTAACTTTTCTCAATAAATGTGATGAAATTGAAAAAAATACTATCGCAGAATATTATCAAAGATGTTTTGGGGAGGAACTTCCAGAATCATTGATGAATATTCAGATTTAAATGAGTGGTAAAATAGATAGTTTAAAAGAAAAATTCAGACTTGCTTTAACTTCAACAGCAAAAGTAATTTCAGATGATTTTGAGTTAATAAACAAATCATCAGAAAAAGATAAAAAAAAAGAATTAAGCCCAATTGAAATTGATAACTTAACTAAACCAAGTGATTTTATTAAATTACGTGCTGAAACAGATTCATCTGCTTTAAAAAAAAAATTTTCTGATGAAGATGTTTATAGAAAAAATCTTCCCTCTAATACTTCATCAAGATCTCTTTATAATATTGCTGAAAAAATAAGATATGAGGCCCTAGGTGGTAAAATGCTTAAGGGAATTGAAAAAAATTTTCAACAGAATTACTCACATATCATTAATACAAAAAGAAAAGATCAATTAAAAACAAAAGAAGACGTGCCTGTAACAGAAGCATTTGAGCTTTATATGCTTAAAAATTTTCATCAAATAAAGTTAAATCCTTTAACAACTAAAATGTTGAATTTTTGGGAAAAAGATTTTGAACAATCAGTAGAAAAACATAAAAAATTTTTACAAGAAAATTTAGAAAATCAAGAAAACTACAGTTCAAGGTTCTCCCAAATTTTAGAGGAAATGGATATTTTTCAAACTGAAGAGGACGAAGAAAAAAAAGATGAAAATCAAGATCAAGGACAAGACAATCCCTCAAACGATGACCAGGACAAGGACAAAGAAGATAATAAAGATGAGAATAATGATCAAGAAACACAAGCCACTTTAGATGCTGATTATAACGTTGATGAATTTAATCTCGATGAGCAGCTTTCAGATATCGAGTCCGATGAACAAAGTTCAGAACAAATTGTTCAAAAAAATCTTGATAATATTAATTTAGATTACAAAATTTTTACAACACAATATGATGAAGTAACAAAAGCTGAGAAATTAGAGAATGCAGATGAGGCAGCAAAGCTACGTAAAACATTGGATCAACAACTAGTAGGATTTCAAGATGTCATAACTAAACTTGCAAACAAATTACAAAGACAGTTGCTTGCAAAACAAAATAGAGCATGGGATTTTGATTTAGAGGAAGGCTTACTTGATAGCTCAAAGCTACCAAGAATTATTATGGATCCATACAATTCATTGTCATTTAAAAAAGAAAAGGATTTAGATTTTAAAGATACAATCGTTACTTTATTAATTGATAATTCTGGATCAATGAGAGGACGACCTATCACAATTGCTGCAATATGTGCTGATATTTTATCTAGAACTTTAGAAAGGTGTTCTGTGAAAGTTGAAATTTTAGGATTTACAACAAAAAATTGGAAAGGTGGACAAAGTAGAGAACTTTGGAATAAAAATTCTAAACCTAAAACTCCTGGAAGATTAAATGATTTAAGACATATAATTTATAAAGGTGCTGATACTCACTGGAGACAAGCTAAAAATAATTTAGGACTCATGTTGAAAGAGGGCCTGTTAAAAGAAAATATTGATGGAGAAGCTATTTCTTGGGCTTACAATAGAATTAAGAAGAGAAAAGAAGAAAGAAAAATTATGATGGTAATTTCTGATGGTGCACCAGTGGATGACTCTACTCTTTCAGTAAATTCAGGTGATTTTTTAGAAAAACATTTAAAGAAAATGGTAAAATTCATAGAAACAAAAACTGAAATTGAAGTTTTAGCAATTGGTATTGGTCATGATGTTTCAAGATATTACGATAAGGCAATTAAAATTACAGATGTAAATGAATTAGGGGATGTTATGATATCTCAATTAAGTTCTTTATTTGAAACTAAAAGAAAATTTCACTAAATATTAAATAAATCTTTATTATTCCATTTAATAATCACTTCTGCTCCGCTTCTAGTTTTTGAGTTTCTACAATTGATTGAAGCAAAATTTTTTTCTAATAGTGTTTTTCCAATAAATAACCCTAATCCTAGACCAGTTTTCGACTTATCAATAGGATCTTTTGTTCTTAAATAAGGTTCACCAATTTTTGACAAGACATCTTTTGGATAACCATTGCCATCATCTTCAATGGTAATTTCAGTGATTTCACTATCACTTTTTAAAGTAATATGGATTTTATCTTTAGAAAATTTATTGGCATTTCCAATAAAGTTTCTTAAGCCATATACAATTTCTATAGATTTAGTTATTTTCTTTTGGTTTGAAAATTGATCGTGATTAAAAATAAACTTCTTTTGACTGATCTCTTTAAATGAAGTGATAATTTCACTTAAATAGTCTTTCATTGAAATATCTTTATCAATGAACTCATCTTCTTCTACAGGGTTTAAAGTTAATCGCTTTAGAATTTCATTACACCTTTCCACCTGGCTAGACAATAGCTGAATATCTTTTTTAACGTCATCTTGATTTTTAAATTGTTTTTCGAGATCATGAGCAATAATCTTGATGGTAGATAAAGGAGTTCCAAGTGAATGGGCTGCAGCTGCAGCTTGACCACCTAAAGATAAAAGTTCATGTTCAGAAGCCATCACTTCTTCCATTTTTGCTAATGCTTCTCTTCTTACTCTAGATTGTGTTCCAAATGACATGGCTAAATAATTTAAAAAAATTAAAGCAATAACTAATGCGGTTGGAATAGAATAGTAATAATAATGATTATTATGAAGATCACTTTTAATAGGCAGTGGTAAGTCGTGATAATAAAAAGTCAAAAATAATATCGTAATTATTGTTAACAGTACCAATAAAGTATTTGTTCTTAAACTTAAGTTTGAAGAAGAAAAGATACTAGGAACTAGTAGAAAAATTACAAATGGATTGGTAATTCCTCCTGTTAGATAAAGTAGAGCACCTAATTGCAATATATCGATTACTAAAAAAATAAAAGCTGATCTATCTGATAATTGTGTTTTTTTATATATAAAGATTAAAAAGAGATTACTTAAAACACCTAAAAAAATAACTAGATTGCAAATAATAAAATTAAAATCAAAATTTAATAAAAAATAGACAAAGTTAACTGAAATTAATTGTCCAATAATACCAATCCATCTTAAGCTTATATAGGTTGATTTTTTAAAGAAATGATATTTTGAAGTTTCAAAGAACTTCATTATTAGATATCAAGATTTTGTACATTAATTGCGTTAGAAATTATAAAATCTTTTCTCAAAGCAACATCGTTACCCATTAATGTATGTATTAGACTTTGATCCTTTTTAAAATCTTTTGAATACTGTACTTGTAATAGATTTCTTGTTTCAGGATCAAGAGTTGTGCTCCATAATTCTTCTGGGTTCATCTCACCTAAACCTTTAAATCTTTGAATATTCATTTTTGATTTTTCTAGATCTAGTTCTTTAATAAACTCTTTAGATCCTCTTTTTAATTTTTTTAATTCTTTATTATTATTAACAATATAATCCTCTAACTCTTTTTCATCTTTAATATATATTCCTTTAGTTCCTTTATTTATTTTAAATAAAGGAGGTTGAGCTAAATAAACATGTCCATTTTCAATTAATTTATTAAATGGCTTGTTGTTAAAAAAAGTTAATAGAAGAGCTCTAATGTGTGATCCATCTACATCAGCATCCGTCATGATAATAATTTTTCCATACCTTAGATCTTTTAAATCTATTTCTTGTACTTTTGGATCTAATCCTAAAGCATTGATTAAAGTAACTATTTCATTAGATGAAATCATTTTTGATAAAGCTTTAGTTCTTTGTTGCTCAGAACTATCACCATTTCCATTTTTTTTAACGTGTAAATCTTCAACATAAGTGTTTAAAATTTTACCTCTTAAAGGTAAGACAGCTTGATTAGCTCTATTTCTGCCTTGTTTAGCTGAGCCACCTGCTGAATCACCCTCTACAATAAACAATTCTGTGCCTTCTTGTTTTCCTATCTGACAATCAGCAAGTTTTCCAGGAAGACCACTTAATTCTAAAGCACCTTTTCTTCTTACATTTTCTCTAGCTTTTCTAGCCACATCCCTTGCCATTGCCGCTTGAATAACTTTTGCAAGAATTATTTTTGCAACTGAAGGGTTTTGATCAAACCATATAGACAGTTTTTCATTTACAACTGTTTCAACAATCATTCTAACTTCTGAAGAAACTAATTTATCTTTAGTTTGAGATGAAAATTTTGGATCTGGAATTTTTGCAGATATCACACAAGTAAGCCCTTCTTTGATATCATCTCCTGAAATAGCTAATTTGTTTTTTTT
>JAYOZQ010000006.1:0-18219 GCA_038154225.1 Candidatus Pelagibacter sp. | reverse complement strand
AAAAAAACATTAATTTTATAGTTGAAGAAAATGAAAATAATCTAAGAGTTGATGTTTTAATCAACAAAAGAGAAGAACTAATTAGCCGAACTAGAATAAAAAATTTAATTCTTAAAGAAAAACTAAAATTAAATGATGAAATTATTAAAAATCCCTCAAAAAAAGTTTTAACTGGTGACAAATTAAGTCTCAATATACCAGAACCTCAAGAAGCTTCGTTAAAACCCTATGATTTTAAACTAGATATAGTTCATGAAGATAATGATCTCTTAGTAATTAACAAACCAGCTGGAATTATTATGCACCCAGGTGCTGGAAACTATGACAAAACAATTGTCAATGCTTTGATGCATTATGATAAAAATTCACTTTCAACTATTGGAGATGAACTTAGGCCTGGGATTGTCCACAGAATTGATAAAAATACCTCAGGTTTAGTTGTAATTGCAAAAAATAATGAAACACATGAAAACTTATCAAAACAATTTAGTGATCATACAATCACAAGAATTTATCAGCTTTTAATTTGGGGTAAACTAAGACCTTCTACAGGTAGAATTGATACCTTCATAACTCGAAGCTCAAAGAACAGACAATTAATGGAGGTTAGTCGATCTAAAGGTAAGCAAGCAATTACAAATTATAAGACTATCGAAATTTTTGAAAACGATAAAACTCCAACATTAAGTCTAGTTGAGTGTAAATTAGAAACAGGAAGAACTCATCAAATTCGTGTTCATATGACTTATATGGGAAATAGTATTGTTGGAGATGATAAATATAAAAAGAAATACAAAAAGTTAAAAAATATTGATTTTGGAATAGAAAGCTCAATTTCAAAATTAGATAGACAATTTTTGCATGCAAAAACTCTAGGTTTTATTCATCCTAAAACTAATGAAGAAATGATTTTTTCCTCAATTTTGCCACAAGAACTTAATAATTTATTAAAAATGCTTAGAAATACTGGCGAATAAATCATTGAAAATCTAATATAGTTAATTAAATAAACACAACCATGAACGCAACTTTTAATAGCAATGTTCCAGCTCTTTCAAATGAAGGAGGTCTTTCTGCATATTTAGAACAAATAAAAAAATTTCCGATGTTAGCGGCAGAAGAAGAATACATGTTAGCAAAAAATTGGAAAACTACTGGAAATATCAAAGCTGCTGAAAAACTAGTGACCAGCCATTTGAGACTAGTTGCTAAAATTGCAATGGGCTACAAAGGATATGGGCTTCCTGTAAATGAAATGATTTCCGAAGGTAATGTTGGACTTATGCAAGCAGTCAAAAAATTTGAACCTGAAAAAGGTTTTAGGTTAGCAACTTATGCTATGTGGTGGATCAAAGCATCTATTCAAGAATACATACTAAGATCTTGGAGCTTAGTTAAAATAGGAACTACTACAGCCCAAAAGAAATTATTCTTTAATCTTAAAAAAATAAAAAATCAAATTGCCCCTCAAACTGAAGGTGATTTAAGAGACGAACACGTAAATGAAATAGCTAATAAATTAGATGTAAGTAAGGATGAAGTTGTTTCAATGAATAGAAGACTTTCTGGTAAAGAATTTTCATTAAATGCTCAAGTAGGTGAAGATGGAGATGAATGGCAAGATTGGTTAGTTGATAAAGAACTAGATCATGATTTAAAGTTTGCCCATCAAGAAGAAATGGAACAAAGAAAAGATCTATTAAAAAATTCAATCAAAGTCTTAAATGAAAGAGAAAAAGAAATTTTATACTCTAGAAGACTTAATGATAATCCAACAACTTTAGAAGATTTAAGTAAAAAACATAAAATTAGTAGAGAAAGAGTTAGACAAATAGAAAATAAAGCGTTTGAGAAATTGCAAAAGCAAATGTTACTAATGGCAAAATCTAAAAATCTGCTGCCAGTAAATTAAATATCAAAAGGATTTTCAACTAAAATAGTATCTTCTCTTTCAGGGCTAGTTGACACACTCGAAACTTTAGCACCTATAAACTCTTCCACTGCATAAATATATTTTTTTGCATTTTCAGGTAAAGCATCCATATCTTTAATTCCATTTGTTGATGTTTTCCATCCAGGAAAGATTTTATAAATTGGTTTGATTTTTAATTGATCTTCAACTGCTGCAGGTAAATAATCAATTTTTTTTCCATCAAGTTCATATTCAATACACATTTTTATTTCATCGAGTTCATCAAGAACATCAAGTTTAGTAAGTGCAATGCCATCAATACCAGAGATTTTTATCGTTTGTCTTACCAAAACACCGTCAAACCAGCCACATCTTCTTTTTCTGCTAGTTACAGTGCCAAATTCTTTTCCACGCGTACCTAATAATTCTCCAACATCATCAGTTAATTCAGTTGGAAAAGGACCTTCTCCAACTCTAGTTGTGTAGGCTTTTGTAATTCCCAAAACATAATTAATTGAATTCGGACCACATCCTGTTCCTGTAGCAGCACTTGATGCAACTGTGTTAGAAGATGTTACATAGGGATAAGTACCATGATCCACATCTAATAATATTCCTTGAGCACCTTCAAATAAAATTTTCTTTTTTTGTTTTTTAAACTCATCAATTTTTAGCCAAACTGGCTGAGAAAACTTTAATATTTGTGGTGCAATTTTTAATAAGTCTGATTTTAACTGTTCTTTTTCAAAAATTTTTTTTCCAAGTCCTTTTCTTATTGCATTATGATGAACTAGAACAGATTCTAATCTTTGATCTAAATTTTTTTCAGATCTAAGATCCATTACTCTTATAGATCTTCTGCCGACTTTATCCTCATAGGCAGGACCAATTCCTCTTCTAGTCGTTCCAATTTTACCTTTACCTGCAGCATCTTCTCTAATTTCATCCATCTCTCTATGAAATGGTAAAATTAAGTTTGCTGCCTCAGAAATAATAAAATTATTGACGTTTACATCCACACCTTTTGATTTTATCTCTTCAATCTCCTCTAGTAATGCCCATGGGTCGACTACAACTCCATTTCCAATAATTGAGATTTTATTTTTTCTTACAATTCCAGATGGCAATAGTCTTAACTTATAAGTCACACCATCAATTACGAGTGTATGTCCCGCGTTATGACCTCCCTGAAATCTAATTACTACATCAGCTTGCTCTGAAAGCCAGTCTACAATTTTACCCTTTCCTTCATCTCCCCACTGAGATCCAACTACAACTATATTTTTCATTACCTGAATTTTCTTTCTATATTAATTGTATGAAGATGATTAATTGGGCCATGACCTTTACCATATTTAGGATTAGTTCTAATGCCAGAACTTACATATTTAATCCCAAGCTCACAAGATTTCTTTATAGGTTTTCCACATGATAGAAAAGTGGTGATTGCACTAGATAAGGTGCAACCTGTTCCATGAGTATTTTGAGTATTATATCTCTTACTATTAAAAATTTTAATATCAGATTTTGAAACAAATATATCCTGAACAGTGTTTGAGGGTAGGTGACCACCTTTAATTAATACATTATTTGCTCCAATTTCAATTAATTTGTAGGCAGCAAAAATCATATCCTCTTTACTTGTTATAATTGTATTAGTTAATATTTCAGCTTCAGGAATATTTGGCGTAATTAACGACGCCCTCATTATCAATTTCTTTTTTAATAACTTTATAGCCTTATCATCTATTAATTTTGCTCCTCCTTTTGCAACCATTACTGGGTCAAGAACTATTTTATTTACTTTTATATTTTTAAGAGAATTGATGACTGCCTCAATTACTTTAGAAGAATGTAACATACCAATTTTAATTGCATCAGGTTTAATATCTTTAGCTGTAAATAAAATTTGATTTAAAATTTCTTTTGGTGGAATTGGAACAATTGATTTAACTCCTGTTGTATTTTGAGCAGTAATAGCTGTAATCGCAGTCATTGCATAAGATCCGAGAGCAGTAATAGTTTTAATATCAGCTTGAATACCGGCGCCACCTGATGAGTCAGATCCTGCAATGATTAATACTTTAGAATTAGGACTCACTTTAATTTAGTTAAAATTATATTTAAACACTTCTCTAAAAGTTTTCTATTTTCACTTTCGCCCATTACTCTTATTTTTGATTCAGTGCCTGATGCTCTTACTAATATTCTTCCATGGCCATTCATTAATTTTTCTGCTTTTTTGATTGATTTTTTTACTTCAGAGTTATTAATTATTGATTTATCTTTGACTAAGACATTCTCTAGAATTTGAGGAGTTTTTTTAAATTTGTTAAAGAAAGAACTAGCTTTCTCTCCTTTTCTTATTGCAAATAAAACTTCTAATGCCACCAATAACCCATCTCCTGTTGTTGCAAATTTACCCAAAATAATATGTCCAGATTGCTCACCACCTAAATTAAAATTATTTTTTTGCATTTGTTCTTTTACATATCTATCCCCAACATTTGCTCTAATAAATTTTATTTTATTTTTTTCAAAAAATTTTTCTAAACCATAATTAGACATCAAGGTTCCAATAACTCCACCCTTTAACATTTTTTTATTTTTCCATCTAGTGGCTATAGCTGCTATTATTTGATCTCCATCAATTATATTTCCAAATTCATCGCTCATTATAATTCTATCGGCATCACCATCTAGAGAAATGCCAAGATGGGCTTTATATTTTTTTACTGCTTGTTTAATTTTTTTTGGATATGTCGAACCACAATTTTTATTAATATTTATTCCATTTGGATTTACACCAATTGTTATCACTTTTGCCCCTAAAGACTTAAGTAGTTCTGGTCCAGCTTTATAACCTGCGCCATTTGCACAATCGATTACAATTCTTAGTCCTCTTAAATTAAATTCTTTTGGAAAATTTTTTTTTAATATTTTTAAATATTCTTTTGTCCCATTTTCTAATCTTTTTACTCTACCTAATTTTTCAGGACTAGAGAGATTTTTAGAAATTTTTTTATCTATTAATTTTTCAATTTTTTTTTCAATTTTGTCAGACAACTTCATTCCATCTGGACCAAACAGTTTTAAGCCATTATCATTATAAGGATTATGAGAAGCAGTTATCATAATGCCCATATTGGCTTTCATTGTTTTAGTTAACATTGCCAAACCATTTGTTGGCATAGGGCCAAATGTATAAACATGCATTCCAGCTGAAGCTAATCCTGAAACAAGTGCAGGCTCAAGTGTATAGCCAGATAATCTGGTATCTTTAGCAATAATTGCAGTTTGTTTTCTTTTTTTTTGAGATCTAAAATATGTTCCTGATGCTAATCCGAACTTAAAAAACATATCTCCGTTAATATGTTTGCTATTAATAGCTCCTCTTATTCCATCAGTTCCAAAATATTTTTTTGTCATTACTTTTTTACAATTTCTCTAAAAACTTTTATACCTTGAAGTATTTCATTTACATCATGAATTCTTAAAATTTGTATACCTTGCATCATTAGATAAATTGAAGATGCCATTGTTCCTCCAACTCTACTTTTACTGTCACTCTTTCCTGCTATTTCTTTAATAAATCTCTTTCTTGAATTACCAACAAGTATAGGAAAACCCAGTGAATGAAAAATAGAAATTTTGCTAATAAGATTGATATTATGTTTCAAAATTTTTCCAAAACCTATACCTGGATCAATGATAATATTATTATGTTTAATACCAATTTTTTTTAAATAATTAATTTTCTGCTCAAAAAAATCATATATATCTAATAATTCATTTTTATACCTGGGTTTATTCTGCATATTTTCAGGTGTTCCTTGTGAATGCTGTATAACAAAAGGTATCTTATATTTTTTTAAAACATTTATAGTTTCAGAGTCGTATTCTAATCCAGAAACATCGTTAATAATTTTTACTCCATACTTGATTCCTTTTTTCATAATTTCAGATTTTCTAGTATCTAATGAAATTGGAATTTTTTTTCCTATCAATTGAATAATTTTTTCTATTCTTTTCCATTCTATTTTATTATCTACTGATTTTGATCCTGGACGAGTAGACTCCCCACCTATATCAATAATATTTGCTCCTAAACTAAACATCTCTAAAGCATGTTTTAAACCTTTCTTAGTTGTATTAAAATTTCCTCCATCAGAAAAACTATCTGGAGTGAGATTCAATACCCCCATTATATTTGGAATCTGTAAAAAATTTAAATTTGAAAAATTTTTTTTTTTTGATCTTATTTTTTTTAAATCTAGTTTAATTAATTTTTTTAATGATTTTGAAAGACCATTAATCTTGTTTATAGAAATTTTTTTTTTTGAAGTTCTTGATATGATTTCGATATGATCAAACGAAATGTTTTTATTGCCATTTAGAGGAATTGCTTTATTGCTATTAACTAGCAATCTTGACTCATGTCCATAGTAGAAATTACACACCCTAGTGTAATATCTTCTCATTTATTTTTTAATGAACTATTTTTGGTTTTAAACCCATGGCACCAAGAGCTGAGCTTTGATCATCATTTTCTTCTGGTTTTTCAACCACTTTATCTTTTGGATATATATTTTTATTAATTATATTCTCTATTTCTTCACCTGTTAATGTCTCATAAGTTATAAGTGCTTTAGCAATTTTATGTAGGTCATCAATTTTTTCAGTTAATATTTTGGTGGCTTGATTGTAACCTTCATCAACCAGCTTTCTAATTTCTTTATCTATTTTTTGAGCCACTTCTTCTGAAACAGATTGTGTTTGAGTCACTGATCTTCCTAAAAATACCTCTTCTTGGTTTTCACCATATTCAATTGGTCCCATTTCTTCACTCATTCCATATTTTGTAACCATAGCTCTAGCAAGTTGTGTGGCTTGATTGATATCTGAACCACTACCGCCTCCTGCTCCAGTAGAAATATTATCTTTTCCAAAAATTAATTCTTCTGCAACTCTACCTCCAAAACACACCGCCATTCTAGCTTTTAAGTATTTTATCGAGTATCCATGCTTATCTCTTTCAGGTAAATTCATAACCATACCCAAAGCTCTACCTCTTGGAATAATTGTTGCTTTATGGATTGGATCATAGCTTGGCATATTAAATGAAACTAAAGCATGTCCTCCTTCATGATATGCTGTTAATTTCTTTTCATCTTCCGTCATTACCATTGAACGTCTCTCAGATCCCATCATTACTTTGTCTTTAGCTTCTTCAAATTCAATTAAAGTCACAATTCTTTTATTTTTTCTTGCAGCCAGCAAAGCCGACTCATTAACTAGATTAGCTAAATCAGCACCTGAAAATCCAGGTGTCCCTCTTGCTATAGTTCGTAAATTAACATCTGGTGCCATTTTAATTTTTTTAACATGAACTTTTAAGATTTTTTCTCTTCCTATAATATCTGGATTTGAAACAACTACTTGTCTATCAAATCTACCAGGTCTTAATAAAGCTGGGTCAAGTACGTCTGGTCTGTTAGTTGCTGCAATAATAATAACACCTTCGTTAGTATCAAATCCATCCATTTCAACTAACAACTGGTTTAAAGTTTGCTCTCGTTCATCATTTCCTCCACCTAGACCCGCACCCCTACTACGACCTACTGCATCTATTTCATCAATAAAAATTATACATGGCGAATTTTTTTTACCTTGTTCAAACATATCTCTAACTCTTGAAGCACCAACTCCAACAAACATTTCCACAAAATCTGAACCTGAAATAGTAAAAAATGGAACACCAGCTTCTCCTGCTATTGCTCTAGCTAATAATGTTTTACCTGTTCCAGGAGGCCCAACTAATAAAGCTCCTCGGGGAATTTTTCCACCTAGCCTACTAAACTTTTTTGGATCTTTCAAAAATTCTACAATCTCTTCTACTTCCTCTTTTGCTTCTTCGACACCTGCCACATCATTAAATGTAACTTTTCCTTTAAGCTCATTCATCATTTTAGCTTTAGATTTTCCAAATCCCATAGCTCCACCTTTGCCACCTTGCATTTGTCTCATAAAGAAAATCCACACAGCTATTAGTAGCAACATTGGAAACCAAGATAAAAGAACTCCAAATAATGAAGGCATTTTTTCTTCTAGAGGCGAAGCAGAGATACTTACTCCTTTATCTGATAATTTTTCAATTAAATTTGGATCATTAGGTGAGTAAGTTGAAAATGAATTACCATTTGAAAATACACCTTTAATATTGTTTCCTTGGATCTCAACTTTTAAAACTTCTCCGTTTTCAACAGAGGTTAAAAATTCAGAAAAAATTATTTGATTGCCACCTCTAATATTTGATTGAGGGTTTTTAAACATATTGTAAAGGCCAATAGTCAGGAAGACAATAATTCCCCACATGGCCAAATTCTTTAAATTCATAGTGTTAAGATAATAATTATTGTGAGTTAAACAAGTGACAAAATATCATTAATTAAATGAATTTTGTTACTCTTTAGACAAAATTACGGTTTCATTAACCTTTTTAATAATGCAGCCTCCTAAAGTAACTTTAAAGGAAGATTTAGTGTTAATTAAGTCGATAACTTTATCAATTTTTTTTCCTCTGACAGCATAATATTTTTTACCTACAATTTTAATTACCTCAGTTAAAGATCTAAATACAACTTCATTTGACTGAGAAAAAAAATTTTCTTTTAGAATAATATTATTTTTTTTACTTAAAATTGTTGCATTATCCTCTAAATTTTTTTTAGTATAAAACTCTACATTCTCATTTGCAAATTTTAGATTTTTAATAGTTAAAAAAAACTTTTTTCTATCAAAACCTTCTAAACTTAATTGTTCTAAAAAATTTCTTACTTTCACTCTTTTAAAACTATCATCTTCATTTGAGGGGTCTTTAATATATGATCCAAATATAAAATTACTTATATATATCAAATCCTTTTTATCTATTTTAATTAAAGGTCTAATCAAATTGATCTGATTTTTATGTGTCTCTTTATCTAATGAAATTAATCCCTTGAGACCACTACCTCTCAAAATTCTTATAAAAAAATTTTCAAATAAATCATCTAAATGATGACCAAGTAAAATATTTTGTATTTTATACTTTTTTGCAGCATCAGTTAATAGCTTGTATCTTTTTTCTCTAGCAATCGATTGTATATTTTTTTTAGGTTTTACACCCTTCCAGGTTAAAATATTTAATTTTATTGAAAAGTTTATTAATTTTTTTTGAACAGATTTAGCTTCTAAAGTAGAGTTTTTTCTCAACTTATGATCGACTATAAAATATTTAATATCTATAGATTTTTTAATTGAATAAATTTTTGCTAAAAAAGATAAGGCAAGACTATCTGGACCACCTGAAACAGCTACTACATAATTTTTTTTAACAGGTAAGTTGCTTTCAAATTTTTTGTAAATTTGAAGAGTTTGACTATCTTTTAATTTATCTAATAAAAACTTATGAGTCTTCTTTGATACATTCAAATTTTTTAGACTCATATTTTGCTTTTTGAATTACTGATTGATTAGCTTTAGGATATTGTAACTCTACTCCGTTTATCATTTTACATCCTTGATCTTTTTCTCCAATTTGAACCATTGATACACCAAGCTTCAATAAATTTATAGGCGCCTTAGTGCCTTTTGGATATTTTTGATAACCTTCTAAATAAGCTGATGCAGCATCAGTATAAAGTTGTCTTATTCTAAAAGTTTCCGCATACCAGTACTGAGCACTGCCAGCTAATTCGTGTTCAGTATTAGAAAGTACGAATTCTCTAAATGCCCTTTCGGCTGTACTGTAGTCACCAACCTTTAAAAAACTTGTAGCAAATTCATACTGTTTTTCTGGTGATAAATCTTGTGGTAATATTTTTTCCTCAGCTTGAAAAGTTTCTGTCACAACAGTTGCAGTAGTATCTACTGATTGAATTTGTTGTGATGTTTCGGACGTCTCAGTATCTTTATAGGAAATTGTACCAAGATCTTGCGGTTGCGAACTTCCTGGTAATATTTCACTTTTTGTTACATCTGTTTTTGGCTTAGAGGACAATTGTATTGTGCTCTCACCAGAACTTATCGAAGACTCTATATCTTGAAATCTTATCTGATTATCAGCCTGAATTTTTGACAATCTATTTGATAACTTATCGAGCTTAAAATTAATTTCTTCAAATTTATTAGTTAATTGTCGAAATTGATCTTCAACTTCAGATAATTTTAATAAATGCCGTGTTAGTACATCTTCTGAATTATTATCGAGCTCAATATTTGATTGTTCATTTGATGAAGTATTGATTTCAATTGAGCCAGAATAAACTGCTCTTTCAAGAGTTTTAAGATCATTCTTAATAATTTCTAAAGTTTCATAGATATTATGATTATCTGAAAAAGAATTTTGTAAAAAACTTAAATTAAATAAAACTATGAATATTAATTTTAATGTAAATCTCATTAATGTTTAGATTTATGGTTATAAAAATGGCAAAAAAAAGACCCTAAAACTTTTACACTTTAGGGTCTTTAAATTTAATTCTTTAATTTGCTTTAACAGTTACAGATCTTCTATTTTTTGACCAAGCTAAAGGATTAGAGCCAGCATCTACTGGTCTTTCTTTTCCATAACTTAATACTGAAATCCTGTCTGAAGATATTCCGTATGTCATCAAATAATCTTTTGCAGAGTTAGCTCTTCTTTCACCAAGTGCTAAGTTATATTCTCTTGTTCCTCTTTCATCTGCATGTCCTTCTAGAACAACGTTGATGCTAGAATTTTTTCTTAGCCAAGCTGCTTGAGCTCTTAATGTCTCTCTTGAAGCTGTTGTTAATATAGTTTCGTTTGTTGCAAAGAAAACTCTATCTGGCACACCATCAGCTAAATACTCAACTGAATCTGTTCCTGTATAAACATCACTTTGCATCTGACCTTGTATTGCATCAGTCGCAACTTCTTTTTTTGTTGCACATGCTGATAATACCAGGCATGCTGCTAAGATTAAAAGTGTGTTTTTGTAAATTTTGCTTAATATCATTAAATTGCTCCTTGCTGCTAATTTCAATTACTTACTTTTTCACAACTAATTAGAGGTTTCAAGTTAAAAAATCAAGTAATTTAACCTAATTACTCAATAAAGATGACCATGATGGGTCTGAAGCATCAGTCTGAGTTTCTACCAAACGTTCATTATAGCCAGTTAAATCTATTGACCATAGCTTTGCAGAAAATCCTTCGCCTTTTGCGTTAGTTTTTGTTTCTCTATAAAAAATTAAAACTCTTCCATTTGGAGACCAAGATGGTGCTTCCTGATAGTAATTTTCGGTTAACAATCTTTCACCTTTTCCATCAGTTCTCATCACTCCAATATAAAATTTTCCTTTATGCAATTTTGTAAATGCTATCAAATCTCCTCTAGGTGACCAAACAGGTGTACCATAGATACCATTTCCAAATGAAATTCTTTTAACATCGCTACCATCACTTTTCATAATATAAATTTGTTGGTACCCACTTCTATCAGAATTAAAAGCGATAAATTTTCCATTAGGAGAGTAAGATGGTGAGGTATCAATTGAAGGATGATTAGTAATTCTTTCAACCAATCTATTTTCCAAATCCATCGTGTAGATATCTGATTTTCCATCTTTAGCAAAACTCATTATTATTTTTTTACCATCAGGAGAAAATCTTGGTGCAAAAGTCATTCCTGGAAAATCACCTACTACCTCTTGGGTTCCTGTTTCAATATCTAACAAATATACTCTTGGTAAATTTTTAAAGTACGACAAATATGTAACCATCTGACTAGTTGGATTAAATCTTGGAGTTAATACAAGCTCATTTCCAAGTGTAAGAAATTTGTTATTTGCACCATCTTGATCCATAATTGCTAATCTTTTTTTTCTTTGTGTTTTTGGACCTTCTTCAGCAACGTAAATTATTCTTGTATCAAAATATCCTTTTTCTCCTGTTAATCTCTCATAAACTTTATCTGATATAATGTGTCCTACTCTCCTCCAATTACTTGGAACTGTTGTAAATGCTAATGCCATCATCTCTTTAGCAGCCAGCACATCCCACAACCTAAATTCAACTCTTAATTTCTCATCAACGTACGTCACTTTACCTGTTATGAGCGCTTGAGCTTTAATTAAATTCCAATCTTCAAATCTTGGTTTTAAATTTGCAATATCTGGAGCTTGTAAAAATGCATCTTTACTCAAAGGGTTAAACAAGCCAGATGTCCTTAAATTGTTTTCGACTATAGTAGAAATTTCAGATCCAATATTTTCCTTTTTAAGAATTTTTTCAAAGCTTTTTTTAGATGTATCATCTATTGATAAAGGTGAAACAGCTAATGGAAGGGGATTTAAATTTCCTCTTGTAATATCTACTTCAATTAAAGCAAAAGCTTTAATTGGAATTAAAGCTATTAATAATAAAATTATAAAATTTTTTTTCATTTATCTATCTTAACCTTCTAGCATCTCTCTTGCATCAAAATTTAATTGTAATTCTTTCCATCTTTCATATCCTGAAGTAGGAACTCTTAAGGGCTGACATAACTTTACCGCTCTCAATGCACTTTCGGCTAATACTTTGTAAAAACCCTGACCTGGTTTATTCATTCTAGCGTGATCTAAAATTTCAGTTTTTGCAACTGAGCCATCAGGTTCAAGCATTAATTTTATTCTTACAAGTAAATCTTCATTATAAGGTAAGCCAAGAGGAATACTCCAACATCCAAATATTTGAGCTTTTAAAGCATCTTCTTCACTCAAAGTTAATCCTGAGGTTACAATTTTATTATCTTGATCTTGAGTAATATCATTATTTTTTTTAATTACCTTTGCGGTGTCTTCTTTTGCTTTATCAATTAATTTTGCAATATTATCCAGGTCAACTAATTCTTTTTTTTCAAATTCAGAAACTTGTTTTACCTCTTCATCTAATTTATCAGGGTTTTGTTTACTTTCCTTTTTTGTCTCAATTTTTTTTACAGTCTTTTCAGGCAATGGAATTGCCTCTGGTGTTTTGCTGTCAATTTTTTCGTTCTTATCGACTGATACAACAGTTTTTGTTTTAGTTTTTTTTACCTTCTTAGGTGGCGCTTGTTCTGATACTAATTTTTTTTCCTCTTCTTTTACTTTGTCAATTATTTTTTTTGCTTTAGGAGCAAATGGAATATTTGTCTTTTCAGCAATTTGAATTAATTCGACAGAAACGATTGGGGGTATGTCCAATGGTTTTTTAGCTAAAAATGGTAAGCTCATTGCAGTTATAAAAATTAAAGCACCATGTAAAACAGAAGAAATAATCAAACTTCTATTCACTTAAATTACCTTTGTTTCAATGGTTCTGATATTAATGCAACTTTAGTAAAACCTGATCCAGACAATAAACCCATAATCTCTAATACTCTTCCGTAGTTAATTGTTTTATCTCCTCTTACATAAATTCTTGTATCTGTTCTATTTTTTGAAACTGCCAATACTTTTGCAATTATGCTATCAAATTCAACTTTTGCCTCTTGAATGAATATCTCTCCTTTTGAGTTAATTGATAAAGTAAGTGGCTCCGCTTCTTCTGGTAGTGAATCCGCTGAACTTTCTGGTAAATCTACTTGTACCCCAACCGTTAATAATGGAGCTGTAACCATAAAAATAATAAGAAGAACCAGCATAACATCTACGAAGGGTGTTACGTTAATTTCGCTCATGGGTTCTTTTGATGAACGATTTAATTTAAACGCCATTTAAATTATTGTTAAAAATCTTTTTGAAAAATTTTCTAATTTTTGAGAATATTTTTGTGAGTCTCTGTTAAATTTATTATAAGCAACTACTGCAGGGATTGCAGCAAGTAGTCCTAAAGCTGTTGCAAATAAAGCCTCTGCTATTCCAGGTGCTACAATTGCTAAACTTGTATTCCTTGAAATTGCAATAGATTGAAATGAATTCATTATACCCCACACAGTTCCAAATAATCCTATAAAAGGAGCTGTGGATCCAACTGTTGCTAAAAAAGTAAAACCTTTATCAATTTTGGACATCTGTTTTTCAATTCCAACTTCTAAGAAAGTGCTCATTCTTTCACTTAAATTGGTTTTAGATTTTTTTTTAAGTAAACTTTCCATGGCATCCTGAAAAACTACTGCCATAGGATCATCAACTTTAGTTGGTAAACTATTATAAAATGTCTCTGCGGACTTAGAGTTCCAAAACTTTTCCTCAAATTCTTCTGAAGATTTATTAATTCTTCTGAATAATCTAATTTTATCTATTATTACTGCCCATGAGTAAATCGAGCAAACTATTAAAATAATCATTACCGATTTAACAATTATATCTGCCCGTAAAAATAGACTCATTAAAGAAAAATCAGTATTAGCACCTAATCCTACTGCTTGTGATGTGATATCAGCTTCCATTATTAACTCTTCACACTTAAATGTGTCATGAATTTGTCTTAATATTTTTCTCTATTCTTCAGTTTTATAAGTTTCATAATAAAAACTTGCTATTAAAATAGCGTCAGCTTTATTAGAGTCTTTTTTTCTAGATAATTGACCTGAAAAATAAGGAAAAATCTCAATAGCTTTTGTTCTACTTGCATCTTTTTCAGAATTTATGAGATTAAAATATTTTTTCCATTTTGCAGGTCTTACAAAGTACATTGGCAATTGCATTGCAGAACAAATCCCCTTCAAAATCCCAAATGATTGACCAAAGTTAAACATACTGGTTACACCTTGGCCTGGCATAGCAGATACTTGCTCTATAATTACTTTTACATCTTTTTTATCCAACTTTTTAATTCTAAATAATATTTCGTTAAAAATTTGAGAGCCATTGACTTGTTTTTTATTTTTTTTTCCTTCAGTCATTGTGGGCATTTCAACTACATCAATTATTTTTCCATCTTGAAAGAAACATATTGATCCTGAAATACCTGGGTCAATTCCAATTATAAGCATTAATTATTTTCAAAGTTTGCGTTTGAAAAAACATTTTGCACATCATCATCGTCTTCCAATGACTCCAAAAATTCAATTACAGTTTCTTGCTTATCTTTAACAACATTAGCATTATTTAGTGCAACCCACTCTATTTCTGTTGAAATAAAATTTGCAACTACTGTTTCTAATTTTTTTTTAACGTTATAGATATCACTCATAGGGCATTGAATTTCGTGAAATTCATCATGAGAGATGCATTCATCAGCACCAGACTCAATTGCAAGTTCAAAAATTTTTTCATCAGAAATTTCTTTTTTATCAATTTTAATAATACCTAATTGGCTAAAATTATGTGATGCAGATCCTTGTGTTCCTAAACTTCCACCACTTTTTTGAAATATAGTTCTAATATTTGAAGCTGTTCTATTTTTATTATCTGTCAATGCTTCTACGATCACTGCAATTTTATCTGGGCCAAATCCTTCGTACCTAAGATTTTCAAAATTAACTCCGGTTGCTGCAGAAGATTTATCAATTGCTCTTTCGATATTATCTTTTGGCATGTTGGCAGACCTTGCTGCCTGAATTGCAGATCTTAATCTTGGATTCATTGCCGGGTCTTTATCTCCAAGTTTTGCAGCAACTGTAATTTCTTTTGATAATTTTGAAAATATTTTGGAACGTTGCTTATCAGCTTTACCTTTCTTATGTTTAATCCCTGCCCAATGTGAATGTCCTGCCATAATTTTAATGTGTATTTTTTAATTGAGCTCCAAAAATATAACTTTCAATATTTGTTGCTAATCCTGTATTTATATTACATTCAACTATAACGCCACTTAAAGTCGCCTCACCAATTGCAGGAAAATGTTTAACAGAATTTTTTTTTAAAAATCTATTCAGTGAATTCTCTGCATTCATGCCAATAACCGAGTTGTAATCTCCACACATACCTGCATCAGTTTGATAACCAGTGCCACCTGTTAATATTCTTGCATCATTAGTGGGGATGTGAGTGTGTGTTCCAACAACCAAAGATGCTTTACCATCAAAATAATGACCTATTGCATTTTTCTCACTAGTTATTTCACCGTGGAAATCAACTACAAGTAAGTCATAATCTTTTTTTAAATTGAATTGTTTCATAAATTTTTCTGAAACTTCAAAAACATCATCACACTTTTTCATAAAAACATTTCCCATTAAATTAAGTACACCAATTTTAATATCATTTTTAGTATTATAAATATTGAAACCTCTACCTGGTGCTGGTTCAAAAAGATTTTTAGGACGTAACAGCCTCTCTTCTTTATCAATATACTCCATTATTTCTTTTTGATCCCAAACATGATTCCCAGTTGTAATTACATCTACTCCACAATTGAAAAAATCATTACATATTTCCTTTGTCAAACCAACTCCCTGTGAAGCTGCATTTTCTCCATTTACAATAACAAAATCTATATTTTTAGATTTAATTTCATTCATCAAGTTATTCATTAATTTTGAACAACCAGAAATTCCAACCACATCACCTAAAAATAATATTTTCATCTTAAAATTTCTTTTTCAGTAACAATAAAATCTAATTGTTTATCATATTGATTAATTGGTATAGATGAGATTTTTTGAAAAGAAAATGCTAAACCAATTTTTGTAACTTTTTTGATTTTTTCTATCTTTTCAATGTAGCGATCATAATAACCTCCACCATAACCTAACCTATTTAAACTACTATCATAGGCAACTAATGGTACCAATAAAATATCTGGATAAAAAATTTTAGATGACACAGGTTCTGGGATGCCAAATTTGTTTATTTTTAAAGGATCATTTCTTGACCAACTATAAAAGTTCATCTGATTATCTTTTTTTATTATTGGCAAGGATACTTTAAAATTTTTTTTTTCTAATAAATCTAAAATAGCCAAATCATCTATTTCATAATTTGAAGGATAATAACCACCAATATTTTTAAGATTTAATTTATCAATTTTTAGGAGAGAAATAAACTTTCCTAAATTAATCTGTAAACTTTTATCAAATTTTTTTTTTCTGATTTTTATAATTTTATTTCTTATTTGGGATTTATTCACAAAATTTATTGAGAAATATTTTCTAATTTTGCTTTTTCAATAAAATTAGATATTTCATCTGCAGCGTCATCAATTATTTGTTCGTACTTTTTATGATTGGCTTCAATTTCATTTTTAAAGTTCAAATGATTAGTATTTAACTCTTTAATCTCTTCTTCTTTTTTATCTCTGTAATCGTAAATAAGTGATTTCAGTTCTCTAAATTTATTAGAGAGATCTTTTAATTCATTTTTTTTTTGTTCAACTTTTTTTTTAGTCTCATAGTACTCATCCATAATCTTAACAGCTGTAATTAAAAGAAGCTTATTTTCACCTAAATTTCCAAGATTATTTTTAAGTTCATTAAATTTTTGATTAATTTGAATTAACAATTCTTCTAGATGCTCCTCTTGACCATCTTCACATGACAATAAAAACTCTTTATTATTAAATTTAATACTTACATTTGCCATTTATCTATTTCTTCTAATAAAGTATCTGTTTCTTGATTTAATTCATCAATTTTTTCAGAAAACTCTATTTGTTTTTTTTGCTCTAATTTTTCTTTATTTTGAATTTCTTCAAGTTTTTTTGAAAGATTTGTGTGTTCTTCTAACAGAGATTTGTATTTATCTTCCAGTTCAGATTTTTCAATTTCTAATTGAGTCTTTTGAGAACTTAAATTGTCAATATTATTTTTTAAATCAGGGTTACTGAGATCTAAATTTTTTAGCTCTGAAAGGGCTTCATTTAATTTTTTTTCTTTTTCGATTATAGAATTCATATATATATGTTTATATTATTAAATAGATTCTTCTTAGTCTAGTCAGGATAATTTTTGAGCAAACTACACAATGATTTAGCCAATTGCATCAGATTTCTTTCAATTGATGCAGTTCAAAAAGCAAATTCTGGTCACCCTGGAATGCCAATGGGTATGGCGGATGTTGCAACTGTTCTCTTTAAAAATTTTTTAAGATTTAATCCAAAAAATCCAAATTGGCTAAATAGGGACAGATTTGTTTTATCAGCAGGTCATGGTTCGATGTTGCTTTACTCTTTACTGTACTTAACTGGCTATAAAAGTATTTCACTTAACAGTATAAAAAATTTTAGACAACTTAATTCAATTTGTGCAGGTCATCCTGAGTATCATCCTAACACTGGAATTGAAACCACGACCGGTCCTCTTGGTCAGGGGATTGCAAATGCAGTTGGCTTTGCAATAGCTGAGGAAATTCTAAAAAAAAAGATAGGTAAAGAAATAATAAATCATAAAACCTATGTT
>JAYOZQ010000005.1:0-18259 GCA_038154225.1 Candidatus Pelagibacter sp. | reverse complement strand
CAGGCACTATTGGAATTGCTCCATCTGGAAATATTAATCCTGAAAATAAATTTCCTTCATTATTTGAACCAGTTCATGGTTCTGCTCCAGATATAGCAGGAAAAGGAATTGCAAACCCAGTTGGTCAAATTTGGTCTGGGGCAATGATGTTAGATTATTTAGGAGAAAATGAAGCTTCAAATTCAATTGTTCAAGCGATTGAAAAATCTTTAAGCAGTAAAGAAAATCGAACTAAAGATTTAGGAGGAGATGCTGATACTATAAAGTCTTCTAACTCTATTTTATCTAATCTTTAAACAGATTTTCGATTTGAGTTTCCGCGTCTTTAATTGATTTATCATAATCAAGTGCCATTTGATCTGCACTAATTATATCTACTTTTTCAATACCGAAAAAATTCAACATATATTTTAACCAAGGAGTTAAAAAATCCTCTGAACTATTTAATTTAGTCCCTCCTGAAGTAATAACTAAATATGCCTGTTTGTTTTGCAGCAAACCTTCTCTTCTTCCATTGGGTTTAAATCTAAACGTTTCTCCAATTCTTGCTGCTAAATCACACCAGGCTTTAAGTGTTGCTGGAGGTCCGTGATTATAAATTGGAGCTGAAATTATAATAACATCACTCTCTTTTAATTCTTTAACAAGCGTATCTGACAACTTAAACATCTTTTTATGATCTTCAGTTTGATCTTTTTCATCAATTTTCATTCCAGACTCAGTCAAACCGCTCACAAAAAGCATCTCATCGTCTAAATCCCTATAAATAACTTCGTCCCCTGGTTTTTTGATTTTATCTAATATTTTTTTAGCTAATGCTCTTGAAGTTGATCCCTTTTTTCGAGCACTTGAATCTATTTGATAAATTTTCATTAATACTTTTAACCGAAATTTTGCATAAAAGGAAAAATTTTAATTATATAAAAACCAATTGCCTGTAATTGGTTTGTTAAAATCAAAACACCTGTGATTAGAAGAATAATTCCACCTATTTTAGATATTAAGTTTATATTTTTCTTAAAATTTTTCGAAAATAATAGAAATTTTTGAATTAAATAGCCTGATAAGACAAAAGGAATTGCAAGCCCTATAGAATAGAAACTTAATAACAGGATTGCTTTAGATAAAGTTTCCTCTATGGAAGCTAAAGCTAATATAGAGCCTAAAATAGGACCTATACAAGGTGTCCAACCAAATCCAAAAGCTAATCCTATTATGTATGGGAATAAAAAATGTTGTGATTTTTTTGCTTCAAATCTTTTTTCTAAATTTAAATAACCAATATTGATTACTCCAATCAGTTGTAGAGAAAAAATTATTATTATAACTCCAGCTAATATTCTTAATGTTTCTGAGTTTTGTAAAAGTGCTTGACCTAAAAACGATGCGGAAGCTCCTAAAGTGATAAAGACAGTTGAGAAACCCAAACAAAATAAAATTAACGGTACAATATCTATTTTTTTTGATTTTAAAATTTCTTGAAGAGATTGACCTGAAATAAAGGAAACATACCCAGGTATCAAAGGTAACACACAAGGAGATAAAAAACTGATAAGTCCTGCTCCAAAAGCTATTAACAGTTCAATCATTTAACCTGTATTTTTCATTGCAGCAGATATTCCTGCTATAGAAGTCATTAAAGCATCATCAAGATATTTTTTATCCTCTTTCTTATATTTTCTATTATTTAATTTATTCATAATATTTGCCTGCAAAATATTTAGCATTTCAGTATAATTATTTCTGATAAATAATGATTTTCTAAACTCTTTTCTTTCTTTAATCACTTCCTTTGGAGTAATCTTATTATGTAGTTTGACTAATGTTTTAAACTGAAACCTCAATCTCTTACCAATTCTTATTAAACCTTTGTCCGCTAGATTATTTTCATAAATAATTGAAATTTCTGGGTCCACTTTTGAAATTACCATATCTAATATATCCATAGTAGATACAAAATAAGGCCAATTTTTTTCCATGTCCGTTAATGTTTTAGAAAATTTTTTAATAGATCCATATCTTAATGCCTCAGTAGTTCCAAGCCAAGCTGGTAACATCAATCTAATTTGGGTCCATGCAAAAACCCAAGGAATAGCTCTTAAGCTTTGTATGTTATCAACATTCTTCCTTTTGGTAGGCCTAGATCCAATCGCAAGCTTTCCAAGAGATTTATGAGGAGTAACTGTTTTAAAATATCTAATAAAATCTTCGCTCTGATTTAGATTTTTTCTATAAGCAGAAGTTGAGATTTCTGACATTTTTTCAATCAAATCTCTCCAATTTTTTTTGGATCTTGGTGGAGGATTTAACGATGCATCCATAACAGCACCTATGTAACTACAAAGGTTATATTCAGCTAAAGGTTTATATCCATATTTCTGCTGAATTACTTCACCTTGATCTGTAATTCTAATTTTTCCATTAACTGTATTTGAAGGTTGAGATTTTAAGGTTGCCTGAATTGGACCACCTCCTCTTCCAGCAGATCCTCCTCTTCCGTGGAAAAAGACTAAATTTATTTTATATTTTTTGGCTAAATTTCTAAGTTCCTCTTGAAGTTTATACTGATGCCAGCTAGCAGATAATTTTCCCGCATCTTTACTGGAGTCTGAATAACCAATCATTACCTCTTGCTGGTGATTGATAAGTTTTCTGTACCAAGATAATTTAAAGAGATTTTCCATTACCACTTTAGCATTTTTTAAATCATCTAATGTTTCAAAAAGTGGGACTACTCTTAGTAAATTTTTAGTTTGGGCTTGTTTTTGCAAAAAATAAACTGACAAAATATCAGAAGCTTTTGATGTCATGGATATTACATAAGCACCAAGACATTGAGCTGGTTCTTTTGATATTTGTTTAAAGGTATTCCATACCTCTTTATTTTCTTTATCTCTAATATCTATTTTGTCTAAAAAATATTTTTTTTGTTTTATTAAAGAATTTAATAAATTTATCTTTTTACTTTCACTAATCTTTATATATTCAGTCTTGTATTTCTTTTTAATTACTTCATTTATTAATTTTTCATGCCTTGAAGACTCTTGTCTAATATCTAATTTTGCAAGATTAATTCCAAAACATCGAATTCTTCTAATTAAATCTAATAAATCAGAGTTGGCTACATGCTGTCCTTTATATAAATTTAACGACTCTCTTATGTCTCTTAAAGGTTCTAAAATCTCATTTTTATCTTGAAGTAATTTATTTTCATCAAGTGGTACATTTTTATTCAAATGCCTCTCTATTAATTGATGAGTATTTCTAATTTTGTCTCTAATAGGTCTTAAATATACTCTGTAAGGCTCAAATGTTTTTCCAACTATTCGTCTAATCTTTTGAGAGCATTCCTCCATTGAGAGATCTTGGATTAATTTAGTTAATTCTTTTTCGTATAATTTTGCAGCCTGCCATCTTGAAAATAAAATTACTTTTTTAGTAACTTCTGCGGTGACATTTGGATTTCCATCTCTATCTCCTCCCATCCATGATCCAAATTGGATAGGATTAAAGTTTCGTGGTAAATCTTTATTTAAATTTTTCCTAAAAATATCATTTAATCTTTTATAAACTCTAGGAATGGTATCCCATAAACTATCTTCAATAATTGCAAGGCCCCATCTCGCTTCATCAAGCGGAGAAGGTTTTGTTCTTTTCAATTCATCCGTTTTCCAAATTATTGTAATTTCTGTATAAAGTTTTCTATCTATTTCAATAATCTTTGATGGATACTTTTTATACAAATGTCTTTGCTCCATTAAGTCAATTAAATTGGCATATTTTTGGATTAAGGTTCTTCTTTTAACTTCTGTTGGATGTGCAGTTAGAACAATACCAATATCTAAATTTTTAGCTTGTTCATATATTTTGTTGTTGGAAATACTTTTGTTTTTAAAAAGTCCGTTAATAATGTCCTCTATAAATATATTTTGTTTTTTATCCTTAAAGAAAGGATTGTCGTATTCATTAAGTTTACGTGAAGCGTCTAATGATTCTGCAAGATTCATTAAATTTAAAATATGCGAAAAAGCTCTAGTGATCTTAAAAGTTTGTTTAGGTGGAAGCTTTTTGATTTCTTTTGATATTTTTGAAAAAATTTTACTTTTATTTTTATCTAATAAAGTATTTTTGGATAATAACCTTAATCTTTCAACAATCTTATAAAAAGCTATGCCTTCTTGATCTTTAATAACTCTTCCAAGAAATGTTCCTAATAACCTAATATCCTCTCTTAAAAGCTTAGTAGGTATCCGTTCATAGTAAAGATCTCTTTTTTTCATTACTTAAAATAAATTTCTTTTGTAAAATTCCTTTTGAATTAGTTTTTACACTAAATAAGAATCCAGAATATCTAAATTTTTGCAATCCAGCCTTGTCCATGCCTTTAGTTGCTGAAGTAATAAAAAGTTCATTATTATTCTGTCCACCAAATGCACAATTAGTTATATTTTGTGCTGGTAGATTAATTCGATGTATTAATTTAGCATTTTTGTTAAAAACCGAAACACGTGCACCATTAAAATGGGCTACCCATAAATTTTTATATTTATCCAAAGTCATTCCATCTGGCGATCCATCTTTAGGTGATAATTTCTTAAATATTTTTTTACTAATTATTTTATCATTTTTATCAATCTTGATTTTATAAATTTTCTTTTTTGGACTATCTGTATGATAAAAATTATACTGATCAATAAAAGCTGGGCCATTTGTAATTCTATAATTAGTATCAACTTTAGTTAATAATAAATTCTTATCTAATTTATACAAAGAACCCTTTTCTATATTTCGTTCTAAATTATCCATAGTTCCAAACCAAAGATTTCCATTTGGATCAGTCTTTCCATCATTAATTCTGTTTAATTTAATATTTTTTTCTATTGGAATTTTTTTGATAATTTTTTTAGTTTTAATATTTTGAATTCTTAATTCACCTTGAAGTCCTAAAATAAAAACATCTCGTTCAATATGAGCAAGAAAACCAATTTCTTTATTTACTTTATAAATTTTCTTTTTTTTATTTTTAATATTTAATGAGAAAAATTTCTTTTTCTTAATATCTACAAAATAAATTGAATTGTGTTCCTTAACCCATAAAGTTCCCTCACCAAGTTTACATCTTAGTTTCCAAAGAACTTTTGGCTCAGTTGTTTTAATCTTATTCATTGATTTCATACTCCTTAATAAAATCTTGATTGGGTGTAATTCCAATTCCAGGATTATCTGATATTGAAGCAAATCCATTATTTTGCTTAACTTGATCTAAAATTGAAAAACTTTCTGTTGGCAATTCTGTTATAAAAATATTTTTTTCTGTCGTATCAAACTCAAGCATTGATTTTGATGGGAATAATCCTCCTGGCATATCCGGTTGGGCAGTTAGCAAATGTAAATTAGTTGCAATACTTACAGCAGATCCCCAAACGTGATTAATTACTGGAATGAAATTAGCTTGTGCTAATGCAGATACTTTTAAATATTCCGTAATTCCACCTAATCCACAAACCTCTGGCTGAGCTATATCAATGCATCTTTTTTTAATTAATTCATTCCATCCATATTTTGTAAACTCTGCTTCCCCACCTGCAATATTGGTATTAATTTTTTGTTTTAATTCTCTGTAACCATCATAATCTTCAGGTGCTACAGGCTCTTCAAACCAAAAAATATCAAGTTCATCTAAACCTCTTCCAACATATAATGCATCATTTAAATTATAAGCATGGTTTGCATCTACCATTAACTTAAAATCTTGCCCAACTATCTCTCTTACAGCTCTAACAAGTTTCAAATCATCTACTGGACCTACTCCAACTTTCATTTTCATTGCTTTAAAATTTTTAGATTTAATTTGTGTTGCTTCTTGCTTGAATAAATCAATTAACTCTGAAGTAGATTTTTTTTGTAACATCATCCCATACCCATAAACTGGGATTTGATCATTACATTTTCCACCAACAAGCTGATAAAGAGGAGTATTAGTTTTTTTTCCTAAAATATCCCACAATGCAATATCAACTCCTGATAATGCTTGGATTGGCATTCCTTTTTGTCCGCTATCTCTTAAAAGATTATATACTTTGTGCCAGATATGTTCTTTATTTAAAGGATCTTCACCAATAATTAATGGTTGAATAACTTTCTCAACAATAAACTTATTTGCTAAAGCAATGTTGCCAGGTCCAAAACACTCTCCCCAGCCTGTAATCCCCTCATCAGTTTGAACTTCTACGAGATGAGCAGTTCTAAATTTATAATATTGTTGTGAATATCCTAACTCTTTTTCTAACTCATATCTAAGTACATGACTTTTAATAGAAGTTATTTTCACAATTGATTATAAAGCAACTACTTTCGAGTTTTGCTCACCTAAGTTTTCTATTGATAATTTCATTGTATCCCCTGCTTTTAAAAATTGCTGAGGTTTCATTCCCATACCAACACCAGGAGGTGTTCCAGTAGTAATTATATCACCAGGTTGTAAAGACATAAATTTGCTCACATAAGATACAATTACATTTACATTAAATATCATTGTACTTGTGTTACCAGTTTGCATTCTATTGCCATTAACATCTAAACTCATTTTTAGATTATTTATGTCAGCTATTTCATCTTTTGTAACAAGATATGGTCCAATTGGTCCATAAGTGTCATGTGATTTTCCTTTAACCCATTGACCCATTTTTTCAATTTGCCATTCTCTTTCACTAACATCGTTAACTAAACAATATCCTAAAATATGATCTTGAGCTTTATCTTCTGAAATATGTTTTGCTTCTTTTCCTATTACAATCCCAAGCTCAACTTCCCAATCTAATTTTTTAGACCCTGATACGATTTCAACATCATCGTTAGGGCCGGATATACAACTAGTAGCTTTCATAAACATGATAGGTTCTGAAGGTACTTCTGCACCAGTTTCAGCAGCATGATCAGAATAATTTAATCCAATTGCTACAAACTTGCCTGGTTTTGTTACACATGATCCAATTCTCTCACTTGAAGATAATTCTGGTAATGAAGATAAATCTACATTTTGTAATTTTGATATAGTTTCAAAATTCACATGATCAGGATTTAAATCTCCAATATGTGAACTAATATCTCTAATCTTGCCTTCTTTATCTAAAGCTGCTGGCTTTTCACTTCCTTTTTGTCCTACTCTTAATAACTTCATAATTTTCCTCTTTTATTTAATTAAATTGAAATTCCACCGTCAACAGAAATTGTTGTTCCTGTGGTAAATGTTGAATCATCACTAGCCAAATATACAGCCATAGCAGCAATCTCCTCTGCTGTTCCTAATCTTCCCATAGGCTGTCTTGCGATAAAATCTTTTTTAGCTTGAACTGGATCTGGGCTTTGATTAACTCTGTCTTGCCATGAAGGTGAAAATACTGTTCCAGGTGCAATTGAATTACATCTAATATTTTGTTTTACAAAGTCTGCTGCAATGGATTTAGTTAAACCAATAACTGCTCCTTTGGTAGTTCCATAGACAAATCTATTTGGAAATCCTTTTAAACTTGAAGCACATGATGAAACATTGATTATACTTCCACCATTTTGTTTTACCATTAATGGCAAAATTGCTTTGCACATTTGGTACATAGATTTGACATTTACATCAAAAGAAAAATTCCAATCTTTATCTTCACATTCAAGAATACTTCCATGATGAACAAATCCAACTGCATTAAATAATGCATCTACTCTATCTAAAGTTTTTACAAATTCTAAAATCGCATTGTTGTCTGTTGAATCTAGCGTTTGAACTGTAATATCAGGATACTCTTTATTTAAATCAGCTAAAGTTTTATCATTTAAATCTGTTGCTATAACGTTTGCACCTTCATTATGAAATGCAATTGCAGTTGCTTTACCAATTCCTTGACCTGCTGCGGTTACTACAATTTTTTTACCTTCTAATCTTCCGCTCATTTTTTGTTTATCCTTTCAATTTCTTTATAAAGAGAACTGTGATCTGTATCTCCATGTCCATTTTCAACAAGAGTTTTATACATTTCTTTCACTAAATTTGAAATAGGTAAATGAGTATTATAAGAATTTGCACATTCTAAAATATTATTCATGTCTTTCAAATGTGTATTAGTCTTGCCCTTTGGACTGAAATCTTTATCTATCATTCTTTTTCCATGTGTTTGAAGTATTTTACTATCTGCCCAACCACCAGATAAAGCCTTGATCATTTTATTTGGGTTTGCTCCTGCTTTTTCACAAAGTGTTACTGCCTCCGCTACTGCTCCAATAGTTAAACCAACTATTATTTGATTTGCTAGTTTAGAGACTTGTCCACTTCCTACTGGTCCAACTAATGTCGGATTACCCATAGTTTTTAAAACATCATTAACTTCATCAAAAACATTTTGCTCCCCACCAACCATTATTGCTAGTGACCCTTCTTCGGCTCCAATTGTTCCACCTGAAACAGGTGCATCTAAATAATTAATATTTTTAGATTTTAAACTATTTCCATGCTTAGTTGCTGTGGTTGGTTTAACTGAGCTCATATCAATAACAGTAGCTCCTGATTTTAAATTTTCTAAAAAATTAGAACTTTCCATTACATCATTAATTGCTCCATCATCCGTTAACATAGTAATTACAACATCACTGTCTTTAACCACATCATCAATTGAGGTTGAAATTTCTGCACCAAATTCCTTTAAAGGTTCAGCTTTGTTTTGAGATCTATTAAATGCTTTTAAATCAAAACCTGATTTTAATATATTTTTTGCCATCGGCAGACCCATCAAGCCTATGCCAATAAAACCAATTTTTTTACTCATTTATTTTTTTGGAACAAATTCGTGGAAGTTTTGTGTCATTATTTCTGGAAAAAACATAACACATGCTAACACAATTAATTGAATTACTATAAATGGTGCAAATCCTCTAAAGATATCTGTTAACGAGATATGAGGAGGAGCAACTGACTTTAAGTAAAAGGCGGCAGGGCCAAATGGTGGACTTAAAAATGATACCTGCATGTTCACACAAAATAATATTCCAAACCAAATTGGATCAAATCCAAGAGCTAGCACAATTGGTAAAAATACTGGCATCGCTAACAATACTATTCCAACCCAATCCATAAACGCTCCCATTACTAAGAACATTAATTGCATCATAAAAATTAAATACATTGGCTTTAAATCATAAGCCAATATTGTCTCTGCAACATATTTTGGACCACCTGCAAGTGAATAAGCACCAGCTAAAACTGTTGCACCAAAAGTAATAGTTAAAATAGTACCCGATGCTTTAAAAGTTCTTGTAAGAGCATCTTTAAATAAAAACATTGTTAATTCTTTTCTAGCAAAAATTATAATTAATGTTGCTACTACACCCATTCCAGCAGCTTCCGTGATACCTGTTATCCCTGAATAAATTGAACCTAAAACAATTATTACAATCCCAATTGGAGGCAAAAGACCTGGTAGATATGAAATTTTTTCTTTTAAAGTTAATGGCGGTTCATCACTTAATGGTGCAAGATGTGGCTGCAATCTTGTTCGTATAAGAATATAAATAATGATTAAACTTGAAATCATTAAACCTGGTACAATTGCTTCTTGAAACAACATCGTAATTGACGTTTCGGTAGTTAATCCATAAATAATTAAAACAATTGATGGTGGGATCATTGTACCTAAAGAACCTGATGCACAAATAATTCCAATAGACATATCTTGATCATATTTTAATCTTAACATCTGAGGTAACGCAATTAATCCTAATAAAACTATTTCTCCTCCAATAATTCCGCTCATTGCAGCCATGATAGTTGCCATGATTGCAGTCACAACTCCAACACCACCTCTAGTTTTTCTTAACCATGCATTTAAAGCATCATAAAGATCTCTTGCTATATTAGAGCGTTCAAGCAAGGAGGCCATAAATATAAAGAGCGGAACTGATAAGAAAGAATAAGTTACAACAAGAGAATAATATCTTGAAAGTAAAATACCTAAAGCGTGTTCTCCAATATATAAGAACACAAGTACAGCACCCATAAAACCTGAGGCAAAACCCATTGGAACCCCAATAGATATAAGAGCTAATAATCCAACAATAAGTATTATAGAGAGTGTTCCTATTTCAAATTCCATTTTATTTTAAATCTTTAGAGGGGTCGTATTGTTTTTCTTTTGGATTTTTCCAATCAATTATTAAATTATTTACCGATTGAACAGCTATAAGAAATACACATATAAGTGTTAATGGCTTCATGGTTGCAGGAATTGGTGGATCCCAGTAAGTTGCAAATCTTTCCCAAGTAGTAAATGATCTATGGGCATCTTCCCAACCACCATAAATTACTGCAGTTGCAAATAAAACAATAACTATAGTGCTAATTAAATCAAAAATTCTCTGTGTGGGTCTTCCAACATAATCATATAACATTACTATTCTAATATGACTTCTGAGCCTTGTTGCGTATATTCCTCCAACCAAATAACAAACACCAGCTAACCATAAACATAACTCATTAGCCCATAAAGTTGGTTTAAATACTATGTATCTCATAAATATTTCGTACATCATGACGAGTACAATTATGGGGATTAAATATTTAATTGTGTGGCTTAAAAATAAAGAAACTCTATCAATCCAATTTATTGGAAAATCATCCTTGCTTGCAACTTTTTCATTTTGTTCTTGTAATTGTTTATCAAGCATAGGTTAAAAATTTTTTAAAAAGAAGGGCCTTTTCAGGCCCTTCAAGATTTTATTATGTGCTTTTTATTATAAGATACCGTTAGCTTTCATGTAAGCTGTGTGGATATCTATAAGTGCAGCAGCTTCAGGAGATTTCTTTTTCCATTCCTGCCAAGCATCTAGTGCAGCATTTCTGAACTTAAGTCTATCTTCTCTAGACCAGTCATGAAGAGTAACGCCCATAGCATTTAAAGCTTTAACTGCTTCTGCGTTTTTTCTTTCAACTAAGCTAGTGATAGTTCTTCCAGCGATTTCTATTCCTGCTTTCATTGCTCCTCTTTCATGAGGTTTTAGCTTTTTCCATACTTTAGTATTACAAGCTAAGTGGTCAGCTGGCATAGAGTGGAAACCTGGGTATGTAGCATATTTGTTTTGCTCATAGTGTCCACCTGCATAGTTAGTTGCAAGAGATGAGTAGTCCGCACCATCAATAAGACCTGTTTGTAAAGCAGTTGGAACTTCACCAAAGTCCATAACGATTGGCTTAGCACCTAGTGCAGTAAAGATCATACTTTCCATTCCTGGAGGTGATCTAAATTTAAAGTCTTTGATTGAAGCAACATCTGGAATTGGCTTACTAGATATTAAAGACTCATGTCCTGGTATCCACCAACCAATTAAAGTCATTCCATATTTATTGTAAAGTGCATCAACAGCATCTTGAGCTCCTGGGAACTTTAAGAAATCATATTGTTGATATGGGTTATCGTATCCACCCATTACATCACCTGCGAATTGGAACGCTGCATTCTTACCAGTTTGGTAACCAGCACCAGTCATATCACAGTCAATAATTCCAGTTTGAGCAGAGTTAAATACCTCAGCAGATTTACCTGTTACTGATGATGAGTAGAACATTTCGATTTTTAAGCTTCCGCCAGAAAACTCTTCAACGTTTTTAGCGAATTGAGCTGCAACTTCACCGTTTGGTGAGCTAGCAGTAAAGTGAGTTTCAATTTTTAAAGTCTTTGCATTTGCAGAGCCAAATAAAGCAACTGAAACAATAGCTACTGCAGCTATAGTTTTTGTTATTAGTTTAAACATTATCTTCCTCTCGTTTATGTTTTTAATAATCGAACTTAATCACAAATGATTTTTAATTTCAAATAAAACAGAAAAAATATGTATAGAAATTATATATATTAACTAAAAAAACAACTTTTAGTTGTATTAGACTACTTCTGAAATAAGTGGCTTATTTTCAAAGAAATTACAAATATTATCTACAGCCATCATGCTCATTGCTAAACGAGTTTCGTGCGTGGCACTACCAACATGAGGTAAGACAAAACAATTATCCAATTTCATATATCTTTCATCAAGGTTAGGTTCATTATTAAACACATCTAAACCTGCAGCATAAATTTTATTGTTTTGCAGTGCGTCTATCAATGCATCATCATCAATTGTTGATCCTCTTGAAGTATTAATAACAACAGCATGATTAGGTAATAATCCAATGGTGGTCGCATTTAAAATATGCTTTGTCTCTGCGGTAGCTGGGGTGTGAATACTTACAAAATCACATTCTGGCATCATAGAATTTATATCTGAAAAATATTTTGCACCATCTTCAAGTTCTTCTGAAAGCTTGTTTCTATTATAATAAATTATTTTCATTCCAAATGCTTTTGCACATTTTGCTGCCATTCTACCAATTCGGCCCATACCAATTATACCAAGTGTTTTTCCTGTTACAGAATTTCCAATCATAAATTTAGTTAAATCAGGTTTTTGGTTTTTCCATTCACCAGACCTTACTAGATTATACGCTTCGCCAATTCTTCTAGATGCTGCTAAAATTAAAAGAATAGTTGTTTCAGCAACAGCTTCATTCAGAACATTTGGCGTATTGGTAACTTTAATTTTTTTGCTTTCAGCAGATTTAACTGAAATGTTATCATAGCCCACTCCAACCTGAGCAATTATTTTTAATTTACCATTTAAATCTTTAAAAAAATCTTCTCCAATTTTATCAAACCCTGTTGAAATAAATCCGTCATACTCATTAGCCATTTTAACAAGTTCGTTATTTGGAATTGGCTCATCTTTTAAATTAAGAGTTACATCAAAATTTTTCTTTAATTTCTCCTCTGCCCCATCCGATAATTTTCTTGTAACTAGTATTTTAGGTTTCATTTTAATGAGAATTTCTTGGAAGACCTTTTTTATTAGAAACATCTAAATAACTTCCACGTGAATTAATACACGCTCCATCTTCAAGCTGACCTACTGTATCTCTAAAAATTTCTTGCCATGGAGTTTGATTATTTGCTTTAAATATTTTTTTATTTTTTCTTCTTTTCTTAAACTCAGATTGAGAAATCAATAAATCCACTCTTCTTTTATTTAAATCAATTTTCATTTTATCACCTGTTTTTACAATTCCTAAATCACCCCCAACCGCAGACTCTGGTGAAACATGAAGAATTGATGGACTTTCAGAGGTACCACTTTGTCTTCCATCCCCAAGAGTTGGTAAGTGTGTAATCCCTTTTTTTAATAACCGATCAGGTGGCTGCATATTAACTACTTCTGCAGATCCAGGATAACCTACTGGTCCACAACCCCTGATAATTAAAATTGAATTTTCATCAATCTTCAGTTTTTTATCGTTTATTCTTTTATGGTAATCTTCTGGTCCTTCAAAAACTACCGCTTTACCATTAAAAACATTTTTATTTTTGGGATCTGAAAGGTATCTATCTCTAAATTCCTTACTAATTACTGATGTTTTCATAATCGCAGATGAAAAAAAGTTACTCTTCATAATTAAAAAGCCAGCATTATCTTCAAGGCTATTTTTGAAAGTTTTAATTACCTTTGGATCTGTATCTATTTTTCTTTTTAAATTTTGACCAACTGTTTTTCCTGTAACTGTCATAATATTGGTATGAATTTTTTTATTTTTTATTAATTCTTTCATTACTGCAGGCACACCTCCTGCTCTATAGAAGCTTTCCATCAAATATTCTCCTGCTGGTTGGCAATTTACTAAAAGAGGAATATTGTGTCCCAACTTTTGCCAATCAGATAAATCAAATTTAATTCCCATATGTTTAGCTATTGCACTTAAATGAGCAGTGCAGTTACTTGAACCACCAATTGCACTTGCAACTACAACAGCATTTTCAAATGCTTTACGTGTCATAATTTTTGAAGGTGTTAAATCTTCATGAACCATTTCAACAATTCTTTTTCCTGTTTCAAAAGAAATCTGTTCACGTTCTCTATAAGGTGCTGGTATCACAGCACATCCTGTTAAAGACATCCCCAATGCTTCTGCAACTGAATTCATAGATGAAGCTGTTCCCATTGTATTACAATGACCAACACTTGGTGCTGAAGATGCAACCATATCCATAAACTCATCATAATTAATTTCACCTTTTGCTAAAAGTTTTCTAGCTTCCCAAACAACCATACCTGATCCAGCCAACTTACCTTTGTAAACTCCATCTAACATTGGTCCACCTGACAAAACAATTGCAGGTAAGTTTACAGTTGCTGCAGCCATTAATGCTGCAGGAGTAGTTTTATCACAACCTGTTGTTAAGATTACACCATCGATTGGATACCCATATAAAACTTCAACTAACGACAAGTAAGATAGATTTCTATCCAACATTGCAGTGGGTCTTTTTCCTGTTTCTTGAATTGGATGGGTTGGAAACTCCATTGGAATTCCACCAGCTCTTCTTATTCCATCTTTAATTCTTTTGCTTAAAGATAAAAAATGTCTATTGCATGGTGAAAGATCACTTCCAGATTGAGCAATACCAATTATAGGGTTTCCTGATTGTAATTCTTTTCGTGTTAATCCATAATTAAGATATCGCTCTAAATAAAGAGCAGTCATTTCTGGATCTTTTGGGTTGTTAAACCATTGTTGACTTCTTAAATTTTTTTTACGTTTTGTTGGCATAAATAATTTGTAATGACTTGTTTAGAATTTTAGTTATATAATAAAAATATGAATAATCTAATAGTTTTAAACCAAAATGACAACGTAGGTGTAAGTCAATTTATTATTCCTGAAAAAACTAAAATAGAAGGTCATGATATTAGCACTATTGATCCAATTCCCTTTGGCCACAAAGTTTGTTTAAAATCAATAAATAAAGGGGATCCTATAATAAAATACGACCAAATAATTGGATTTGCACTAAATGATATTAAGCCAGGGGAACATGTTCATTCACACAATCTAGAATTTAGAGAATTTAAAAGAGATTTTAAAGTAACTGACAAAAAAAATATTATTAATGAAAAGGCAGATACTTTTTTTAATGGGATTTTAAGAGATAACGGCGATGTGGCTACTAGAAATTATATTGGAATAGTAAGTACTGTAAATTGTTCTGCAACTGTAACCAAAATGATTGTGGAAAGAATTAAATACTCCAAAATTCTAGAAGATTACCCAAATATTGATGGAATAGTTCCAATTACCCACTCTACAGGATGTGGAATGAACACGGTAAGTGAAGGTATGCAAATTTTTCAAAGAACAATTGATGGATTTAAAAATCATCCAAATTTTTCACATGTTTTTGTTATAGGTTTAGGATGTGAGTGTGCACAAGTAAGTTTATTTGATGAGTCTTTAAAAAAACATAATAGAATTCATTTTTTAACTATCCAAGATGAAGGTGGAACCAAAAAAATTGTTGAAAAAGTATTGTCTCAAATTAAAAATTTACTAACAGAAGCAAATAATGTTGAAAGAACCTCGCTACCAGTTAGCAATCTAACACTTGCTTTGCAATGTGGTGGATCAGATGGATATTCAGGAATAACAGCAAATCCTGCATTAGGAGTTGCAGCTGATCTATTGGTTAAAAAAGGTGGAAGTTCAATTTTATCTGAAACTCCTGAAATTTATGGAGCAGAACATTTGCTAATTAATAGAGCTAATTCACAAGAAACAGCAGATAAATTAATTAAGAGAATTGAGTGGTGGAAACATTACACTACAATAAATAATAGTTCGATGGATAACAATCCTGCACCTGGAAATAAAAAAGGAGGATTGACTACAATTTTAGAAAAATCTTTAGGAGCTGTTGCTAAAGGAGGAAACTCCACCCTTCAAGATGTGTTGCAATATGCTGAACCTTTAAAAAATAAAGGTTTTAATTTTATGGACTCTCCAGGCTATGATCCTGTTTCTGTAACTGGCCAAGTAGCATCAGGAGCAAATGTAATTTGCTTTACTACGGGTAGAGGTTCATGTTTTGGATGCAAACCAGTACCAAGTTTAAAACTATCAACTAATTCAGCTATGTATGAAAAAATGTCAGAAGATATGGATATCAATTGTGGGACAATTGCAGAAGGAAAAGAAAAAGTAGAAGAAGTTGGTCAAAAAATATTTGAACTAGTAGTAGATACAGCCTCTGGAAATAAGTCAAAAAGTGAAATTAACGGCTATGGTGATGAAGAATTTAATCCTTGGCAAGTTGGCGTTGTAATGTAAATATTTTTAGATATTTACACACTTTAATACCATGACAAATATCAAAAAACCGCCCCTAGTGAAGATAATTTTATTATCTGGCACAGGTTTTTTTATGTTTGTGTGTATGGATTCTTTAGCAAAGTATTTGGGAGGAGTAATGCCTATTACCCAAGCAGTATGGGGAAGATTTTTTTTTCACTTTATAGCATTGGTAATTTATTTTTTTATTTTTAGACCAAAAATTAATTTAACAAAGAATTTTAAAATACAGATACTAAGATCTGTATTAATGGTTACAGCTACTTTTTTTATGTTCAATTCTCTTCAAAGATTTGATTTAGTTGATATTTACGTAGTATTTTTTTCGGCACCATTAATTGTTGCAATGTTATCAGCAATTTTTTTAAAAGATGTTTTAAGCTTAAAAGGTTTGTTGTTAATGGTCATGAGTTTTGGATGTATCATATTCTCACTTGGGCCAAGCATGAAAGTTTTAAGTCCTGAATTAATTTTTCCACTTGTACCTCCATTGTGTTGGGCGCTTTATCAATTTTTTACTAAATTAATTTCTGGAAATAATGATCCTTTTGCTTCAATATTTTATACAGCAATTACAGGGGCTATTATTTTTACAATTTATGTATCCTTAAATTGGGTGCCGCTTGAAAAAAATAGCTATTGGTTACTTCTAATTTTATTAGGATTGGCTGGTTTTATAAGTCACTTCATGCTGATATATGCAATTCAATTATCAAATTTATCGTTTGTAACTAACTTTCAGTATTCTCAGTTAGTGTGGTCGACGATAATTAATTTTATAATATTTGGTGTCCCACTTGATATTAATAAAATTTATGGGGTAATTGGAATAATTATATTTGGAATATTGTTTATTCGTACCGAAGGAAAAAAAAAGAAAATTAAAGTTTAATTTTTTTACCTGATTTAGCACTTTTAGTTATTGCGGCAAAAATTTTAAGAGAGATTAAACCATCATTCCCATTTACTTTTGGTTTAACTTTTTTCAAAACTACGTCTGCAAAATGGTCAATTTGATTTACTAAAGTACTATCATCTTTTTTGTTTTTATCTTCATTAACTAAAATTTTATTCCACCAACTTCGTTCATTTTTATAAAACCAATATTTTAAATTAGGAAATTGTATTGACCCCTTAGTGCCACCAATCATATATGCAGATTGATTGGTTATAGGGTAAGCAGGATTTTCTCCAGCAGTTAACTCATAACTCCATGGTGCAACAATTGTATCTGATAAATTTAAAGTACAAAGCGCACCTGAATTAAAAACCAAACTAATTGTTGCGGTATCCTCTACTTTAAATTTTCTCGTTTTGTTGGTTGTAAACGCTTGAACGTATTTAATTGAACCAAGTAAGTAACAAATCATATCAATATCATGAACAAGATTAATTCCTAAAGGCCCTCCCCCTTTACTTATTCTCCATTTTTCTTTGTAATAAGCTTTGTGTTTATAAAGCCAACACAACACATTTGCTGAAACTATATTTCCTAATTTACCTTTATCAATAAGCTCTTTTACCTTTGATACTATTGAATTATGTCTTCTGTGATACCCTATCAATAACGGGGTTTTATTTTTATTAGCACTACTAATAATCTTTTTAGCCGAATTAATGTTATCTGAAATAGGTTTTTCCAATAACACTGGAATTTTTTTCTTTAAAAAACCAACTGTATGCTTTTCATGTAATTGATTTGGGGTCGCAACAATTACAGCATCTAAATTTTTTGAGTTTAAAAGTTCATTTACATTTGAATACAGTGGAATTTTATATTTTTTTGATAAATTTTTAGCGGTATTACTAATATCTACTATTGAATGGAGATTAGCTTTTTTTGATTTTGAAATAGCTTTGATATGCTGAAGCCCCATTAACCCAGTTCCTACAATTGATATATTTATCTTTTTATTCATTTTATGAAATATTTATTTTTGTAAAGTACTTATAAAGTTTATTGGGTTTAATTAAAGTACTTGGAAAATTTTTATTATTAGGCGCATCTGGATA
>JAYOZQ010000004.1:0-18470 GCA_038154225.1 Candidatus Pelagibacter sp. | reverse complement strand
ACTCATTAAGTTTAGGAATTAATTCTTCTGATTTTTTTGGAAATTTACCACCAGACTCAATTCCAATAAATCCTGCCTGACTGGCTTCAGATAGACATTGCTCTAAAGTTGTATCCCCTCCTAATTCGGGCATATCATCATTACTCCATGCTATTGGTGCTATTCCTAATTTAACTGTCATAAGGTTATATTTTATTAAAATTACATCTTATAAATAGAATATGATGTTAAAGTCATCAAGGAAATTATTCTTCAAAAATGATGTTAAACTCATCAAACAAATTCTTTCTTGATTTTATTTTTCAATTCTGTTCTATATTCTTATGATTAACTTTTCTCTCATGGGTGCAGGTAGAATTGGAAAAATGCACGCAAAAATAATTTCAGCTCATCCAAATGCAAAATTAAAATATGTTTATGATGTAAATAAAAAATTTGCAAATGACGTAGCAAGATTTACAAAATGTAAAATTGCAAGTAAGCCAGAAGAAGCAATAAATTCAAAAGAAATTGATGCTGTTTTAATTGCTTCAGCTACACCAACACATACCAAATTTATAACAATGGCAGCTAAAGCAGGAAAAGCAATTTTTTGTGAAAAGCCAATTGATTTAGATATTAAAAAAGTAAATGAATGTTTAAATCAAATTAAAAATACTAAAGTTCCAATTCAAATCGGATTTAATAGAAGGTTTGACTCTAGTCATGCAAAAGCTCAACAAGCAAGAGTAAAAAAAGAAATTGGTGAACTAGAAATGATTGTAATTACTAGTCGTGACCCAGAACCTCCTGGTATAGATTATTTAAAAGCAGCAGGTGGTTTTTTTAGAGATACAACTATTCATGATTTTGATTTAGCTAGATTTATATTGGGTAACGATCCTGTAGTGCAAATTTCAGCATTTGGTGAAGCATTATTTGATAAAAATGCAAAAAAGCAAAAAGATCATGACACAGCGATGTTTATTTTAAAATCAAAAAAAGGAGTTTTGATACATATAAACAATTCTAGAAGAGCTGTTTATGGATACGATCAAAGAGTTGAAGTTTTTGGAAGCAAAGGAATGATTATTTCAAATAATCAAACTACAACATCAGTGGAGAGATATACAAGTAAGTCAACCTCGGTAAAAGATCCAGTGCATTTTTTCTTTATAGAAAGATATGAACAAGCATACAAAGATCAATTCAATGAATTTGTAAAATGTGTTACCAAAAAAACTAAACCAAAAGTTACTTTTGAAGATGGAAAAAATGCACTCATAATTGCTAATGCAGCTTATGAAGCATACAAAAAAGGTAAAGTTGTAAATATTAAATTTTAATATGAGTATTTTGTCTCTAAAAAACATTGAAATGAATTTTGGAGCAATCCAGGCACTCACAGGAGTAAGTTTTGATATAAACGAGTCAGAAACTGTTGGTTTAATGGGAGATAATGGAGCAGGGAAATCAACTTTATTAAAGATTATTGCCGGCAATTTTAAACCCTCATCTGGCAACATTATGTTTGATAATAATGAGGTAAACTTTGAAAAACCAATTGATGCTAGAAAATCAGGAATAGAAGTTGTTTACCAAGATTTAGCTCTTTGTAATCACTTAACTGCGGCTTCAAATGTTTTTCTTGGAAGAGAAATTCAAAAAGGTGTTTGGCCATTTAAATATTTAGATTATCCAGCAATGTTTAAAAAATCTGCTGAACTTTTTGAAGAACTTAAATCTGAAACACGTCCAAAAGATTTGGTTATGCAAATGTCAGGAGGACAAAGACAAGCTGTAGCTATAGCTAGAACAAGACTTACAAACCCAAAATTAGTTTTAATGGATGAGCCAACAGCCGCAATTAGTGTCAGACAAGTTGCAGAAGTACTTGATCTTATAAAAAGATTAAAAGACCAAGGTATATCTGTATTACTAATTAGTCACAGAATGCCAGATATTTTTGAAGTTTGTGAAAAATTAGTAGTTTTAAGACGAGGTGAAAAAGTTTGTGAAAAAATGATAAAAGATTCTTCGACTGAAGAGGCAACAGGATTAATTACAGGAGCAATTGATAGAGCATGAGTTCAACTAAATTTAATCAAGAATTGATTTCTAAAACAGAAAAAACATTTTTACAAAAACTGGTATCAGAACAATCGTTTTGGGTTTCAATTGCTTTACTAGGAATTTGTTTTGTTATGTTTTTTGTTGAAGATGCTTTTTCAAGTAAAGATAATTTATTCAACATTACGAGAAATTTTTCATTCATAGGTATTATGGCAATAGGAATGACGTTTGTAATAATTACTGCTGGTATTGATCTATCAGTTGGATCAATTATGGGAGTAACAGGAGTTATATGTGGGTTGTTTTTAGATGCTCAGTATTTACCAGAGTGGTATTCAAAAGCATCTTACTTTGAAGGGGTGTATGTTTGGGTCTCAATATTTCTTGCACTGTTAGCAGGAGCATTAATTGGTGCTGTTAATGGTTATCTAATAGCTTATCTTAAGCTTTCTCCATTTGTTGTAACTTTAGGAATGATGGCAATAGCTAGAAGTCTAGCTTTGGTGGTATCAAATAACAAAATGTTTTATGAGTTTGGTCCTAAAGATGAAATGTTTTATGAAATTGGTGGAGGATCAATCTTTGGTGTAGCTAATGCCACTTGGTTATTAATCGTGTTAACAATTTTAATGGGTTTGGTATTAAAATACACATCTTATGGAAAACATGTTTATGCTGTTGGAAGTAATAAAAAAGCAGCTGAATTATCTGGAATTAACACCAGATGGATTGAAATGTCTGTTTATATAATAAGTGGTCTATTTGCTGCTATTTCAGCTGTGATGATTGTTGGTTGGATGGGTTCAGTTACTAATGCTTTAGGATACACATATGAATTAAGAGTAATTGCAGCGACTGTAATTGGTGGTGCAAACTTAATGGGTGGAGTTGGTGGAACATTTGGAGCATTTATTGGAGCTGCTTTAATGGAAACAATAAGAAATAGTTTGTTAATGGCAGGTATTGATCCTTATTGGCAAGGAACATTCTTAGGTTTATTTATTGTTGGTGCTGTATGGTTGGAAAAAGTGAAGAACAAAAAGAATTAATTAAAAAACTTTTTTATTCATACAATTATATTTATTAAAAATTAATATATCTGAGTAATAGAAAGTCTTATTTTCTACTTCACTATTAAAATTTAAAATTTTCTCAAATGCATTTTCAATTTCTAATTCAACATCATGCCCTATTACAAAATCCATTTTATTATTTTCTAATAAATGTCTAGAATTCTTATTTAATTCATGCCCAACAAAAATAATATCTTGTTGTAAATCCATTTCACTAATTGCTTTAGCCACACCTAAATTTCCTCCAGCTATATTATATATTCCTAATGGGACACCATTTTCTTTTATATATTTTTTGACATATTTATAACTTTCTTCTGATGTGTCTAAATTAAAAATACTCTCTTTTATAATTAGGTTGGGAAATTCAGATCTTAAGATTTTTCTAAAACCTAGCTCTCTTTCCTGTTGACATCTGTAAGGCATACTCATAACCATCAAAATTGATCCTGTTTTTTTTCCAACATGTTTTCCTATTATATGAGCTGCTGTTGAGCCTGCGTTAGATTGATTACTTCCAATATAGCAAGTTCTATTTGAATTAGGTAAATCTGTAGTAAGTGTTACAACAGGTTTTCCCTCATTTGTAATTTTTATTATTTCATTATTTATATTTTGATCTTCTTGTGAAACTATAATTACAGCATCAAACTTTGATGTATCATTTAAAATTTTAATAAAATGATCTGGCTTAAAATTCTTTGCTGCTACAAATTTTTTAATTAAATTAAACTTATTGTGATTTTTAGAATTAACTCTTTCTATAGTTTCCTCTAAAGTTTTGTTATAAGAAGGGCCAGATTGAGAACAAACTAAAATATTTTTTTTATTATTCTTTTGGTTCGTATTTTGTAAATTATTTAGAGTTTTTAAGATCTTATCTTTGGTTCTTTTACTTACTCCAGCTCTATCATTAAGAACTCTATCAACTGTTGCAGTTCCATAGCCTGAAGCTTCAGAAATTTTCTTTATTGATACATTTTTCCAATAAGAAACCATAAATTTAGAATAACACTAATTGATGTAAAATCAATCAAATTGATACATCAACTATAAGTTGAATTACATCATTTTTCTTGCAACAGCATCTGAGAATTATTATGATTAAATTTAAAAATAACTAACTAAGAGAGAGATTAAATATGAAAAAAACAATAATTGCGATGTTAGCATTTGTTTTCGTATCAATTTCTGGAATTTCTTATGCGGCTGATAAAGTTTTCGCATTAGTTCCGAAGGCGATGAACAACCCATTTTTCGATTTAGCTAGAGATGGATGTAAAGTTGCTGAAAAAGAAATTGGTGGAATTGAATGCTTATACATTGGACCTGGTGAACATACTGAACAAGAACAAGTTCAAATCGTTCAAGATTTAATTGCTAAAGGTGTTGATGGGATTGCTGTAGCTTCTTCTAATGCAGCAGCAATGGCTAAAGCAGTTAAAGGAACTAATATTCCAATAATTACTTGGGACTCAGATCTATTAAATAAAGATGCTAGCCTAAGAAAAGCTTATGTTGGAACTAAAAACTATGACATTGGAGTATACTTAGCTCAAATCGTTATGATGTTAAAACCTGGTGGTGGAGAAATTTGTATTCAATCAGGTGGTGCTGCAGCAGCAAACCATAATGAAAGAATGTCAGGAATTAGAGATACCATTGCAGGACGTGCAGATAGTGGAAAATATCCAAGCGCTGCCTTAAAAGGTGAAAATGGATGGACTGAAGCAAGCGGATGTCCGTTGTACACGAATGATGATTTCCCTCTTTCAGTACAACAAATGGAAGATATCTTTGCTAAACACCCTAACCTAACTGCATTTGTACCAACTGGTGGGTTTCCTCAGTTCGTATCAAAAGCTTTCAGAAGAGTTACTGAAAAACACAAAGATAGAATTAGCTCTATGAAAACTGCAGTTGTAATTGCCGATACTCTTCCTATGCAGATGGAAGATCTAGAGGCTGGAAGAACACATGGTCAAGTAGGTCAACAACCTTATATGATGGGTTACAAAGCGATGTATGTTCTAAAAGATATTGTAGATGGAAAACCGTTGAAATTTGACAACACATCTAACAATGCAATTTACACAGGTCTTGATGTTTGTATGAAACCAAACATTGCTACTTGTATTGCAGGTTAATTATCTCCTTAATAATTTACTAAGCCCAATTTTATATTGGGCTTAGTTTATAAAATAAAAAAAATTAATATGTCCAATAAATATATATCTGAACAAACTAACCAATTTAAAAATAAAATTATAATCGTAACAGGAAGTACTCAAGGAAGTGGAGCTGAGACTGCAAAATTACTAGCAAATAGAGGTGCTAAGGGAATAACTATTTGTGGGAGAAATAGTGATAAAGGCAATAAAGTAAAATCTGAAATAGAAAGCATGGGTGCAGAGTGCTTATATGTTCAAGCAGATTTAGAGAAACTTACAGACTGTAAAAAAATAGTTTCTGAAACTGATAAAAAATTTAATACTGTAGATAGTTTTATCAATGTTGCTGCTTTTACAGAAAGGGGTACAATTTTAAGTACGACAGAAGAAAATTACGATAAAAATTTTAATGTAAATGTAAAAGCTCCTCTCTTTATGATGCAAGACGTTATAAAAATAATGATTAGAGATAAAAAAAAAGGAACTATTGCTCATATTTTATCAATGGCTGGATATAGTGGTATGCCTTTCTTAACTGCTTATAGTTCTTCTAAAGCAGCATTAGCAATAATGATCAAAAATGTTGCTAATTCAGTATCCGGACATCAAATAAGAGTGAATGGTGTAAATTTAGGTTGGACTGATACACCAGCTGAAACCGTAATTCAGAAAAAATTTCACAATGCTGATGACAATTGGCTTAAAGATGCAGAGGCAAAAGTTCCATTTAAAAGATTAAACAAACCTATTGATGTTGCAAAAATTTTAGCATTTTTGTGTTCTGATGAATCTGGGATTATGACAGGTAGCATTGTTGACTTTGATCAAACAGTCGCTGGTTGGCATTCCTATTCAGCATATGACACTAAAATATTAGATGACAGTATTTTAGGGGAATAATTCTACCTAGAATTAAACTAATGAAAATTATTGATTCACATCAACATTTTTGGGACCCTTCAAGAGGTGACTATCATTGGATGCCAAAAGATAATCCAATATTAAATAAAAAATATGAAGTTAAAGATTTATCTCAAGCTTCTGAGTCAATTGATTTACACAAAACTGTTTTAGTTCAAGCTGCAGCAACTAATGCAGAAACTGAATATATGTTAAATATTGCTGAAAATTCTGATTTAGTTTGTGGAGTTGTTGGGTGGGTGAATTTTGAGGACAAAAATCAATTAGAACAATTGAAAATTTTTTCTAACCATCCAAAATTCATTGGAGTAAGACCAATGATACAAGATATTCCAGATGAAAACTGGGTGTTAAATCAAAATTTTGATAATTTTTTTAAAAGTATAATTGATTTAGATTTAAGCTTTGATGCACTAGGATTTCCAATACACTTAGAAAATTTTTACAAAATTGCTATAAAATATCCTTCTCTTAGATTTGTCATAGATCATTTAATGAAACCAAAGATTTGTAATAATAAACAAGAGGAATTTATTCATTGGCAAAAAGGTATGAGTAAATTATCTAGATTGGAAAATGTATATTGTAAATTTTCTGGTATGGTTACAGAAGCCTGTGAAAATTGGACTGAGACAGACCTTAAACCTTATGTGGATGAAATTTTAAATTTGTTTACTGATAAAAAAATTTTGTGGGGATCTGATTGGCCTGTTTGCAACTTAAGAACAAGCTATTTAGGATGGTATACTGCAGCAACAAATTTAACTAAAGAATTAAGTCTGGCTGAAAAAGAAAACATCTTTTATAATAATGCAAAAATGTTTTATAAACTTAAAATATAACTTATGAAAAAAAATAAAATTAAAGATACTGGTGTAGAAGTTACAGAATTGAGTTTTGGAACATCCTCTTTGGGGAGTATGCCAGATACTTATGGCTATGAAGTACCAGAACAAAGAGCTCAAGAAACTTTAAAAAGATTTTTTCAAGGTCCAGTAAATATGCTTGATACTTCAAGAAATTATGCAATGGGAGAAAGTGAAAAAAGAATTGGAATAGCAATAAAGGAAAATGGTGGCTGGCCAGAAAATTTTGTCTTATCAACCAAAATCGATAGAAACATGGATACGCTAGTTCTTGATAAAAAAAGAACAAGAGAGTCTATTGAAGAAAGTTTAAAAACTTTGAATGTGGATTCTGTTGATGTTTTATTTCTTCATGATCCAGAATACGTAAAAGATGTAAATGATGTCACAAAAAAAGACGGGGCATTAGATGAATTATTTAAAATAAAAGAAGAAGGTTTGGCAAAAGCAGTTGGTTTGGCTATGGGAAAAATAGATATAATGTTTCCTATGTTAAAAAATTGGGACTTTGACGTGATTATTAATCATAACAGATATACTCTATTGAATAGAGAAGCTGATGAAATGTATAGTTATGCTCACAGTAAAAATATATCTATTTTTAATGCCGCTCCTTACGCTGGTGGTGTTTTAGCAAAAGGTCCTGATAATTTCAAAAAAGTAACTTATCAAGATGCTACAGAAGAAAAGCTTGCACCTGCTAGAGAAATAGAAAAAGTTTGTAAAAAGTATGATGTTGAAATGGGAGCAGCTGCTTTACAGTTTTCAATGAAAGATAAAAGAATTACATCTACTCTGTGTGGAGTTACCAGTATTCAGAGTATTGAAAAAAACCTTGCTTGGGCTAACACAAAAATACCAGAAGAATTTTGGAATGAAGTTTTAAAATTGCCTTACTCAACTAAAGATCCAGAATCTGAAAGAAATTATACACCTGGTTAAATTTTAATATTAAATAGACTTTACAGTTAATTAGAATTTAATTCATAAAGCACAGGAAACATTTTACCAGATAAGTCATCGCCATTTTTATAACCATTTGCTTCCATAATTGCTCTTTCTTCTTTAGCCCAATCGCCTCTATAAATTATTTTTGAATTTTCTTTTGCCATTCTAAGAGTAAATCTATTTACATCTGATTTTGGAGTTGTTTCGTGTAAAGCTCCATGTAAAGTTCTAATATCAAAATAAACACAATCCCCTACTTCTAAATCCCATTCTAAAAACTCATAATTTTCTTTGTTACCTATTATATCTGGCGTTAATTCATATTTTATACCATTAACAATTCCTTCTTCTCCATCTACTTTGTGACCATCATTAAATCTTGTTCTTAAAAATAATTTATTCCATAAGTGAGAGCCTTTAACCCAAGCAATACCATCCTGTTTTTTAACAGGTTCTAATGGTATCCATAAAACACACATTGATCCTTCAAAATCAAAATAAGAAATATCATGATGAAATGGTGGTTTTGATTTTGATCCAGCTTCTCTAAAAAACCAGTTATCCATCACTAGATTAATTCTTTTAGCTTCAAGTAATTCTGAGGCAATTTTAGCTGTGGGAGAATTATAAACAAAGTCTGTAAATTCCTCATGTAAATTCCAAGTCCAAAAATCCTCTAAATAACTTGGTAGTTTTTCATCCTTAGTATGATTGGTAAATCTAGGACTAGGATTAATTTTAGCTTTATTGATCCCTACTTTTAATTTTTCAATCCATTTTATATCAAACTTACCTTTAAGATGGATTGCTCCATTCTTGTTAAATTCTTTGATTTCATTATCATTTAAAATTTGACTCATGGTTTATTTAATCAATAATAGTCAATATATCATATGAATATTCTTAAAGATAGTTTCGGTAGAAAATTCCCATACATTCGACTTTCTATTTCAGATGTTTGCAACTTTAAATGTGGATATTGTTTACCTGATGGATACAAAATAGATAAAAGTGACAATAGAAGTTTTCTAAATATCGAAGAAATTGGAAGATTAGCAAAAGCACTATCTGAATTAGGTGTTTCAAAGATTAGACTTACTGGTGGTGAGCCAACTGTAAGGAAAGATTTTTTTGAAATTATTAAGATTATAAAAGAAAATTCAGGAATAAAAAAAACTGTTATGACCACTAATGGCTACCGATTAGATAAAATAGCTGATGATATAAAAAATAGTGGTTTAGATGGAATAAATATTAGTATTGATAGTTTAAATGCTGATACTTTTAAAAAGATAACTGGTCATGATAGATTGGAAGAAATTCTTAAGGGTATTAAAAATTTACAAAAACTAAATTTCAAAAATATTAAAATTAATGCTGTTTTATTAAAAGGGGTAAATGACTCCGAAAAAGATTTTGATGATTGGGCTCAGTTTTTAAAAAATAATGAAATTGATTTTAGATATATTGAATTAATGCAAACAGGAGATAATATTGATTATTTCAATAACTATCATGTTCCTGCAAAAAAATTTACTGACTACTTAAATAATAATAATTGGATTATTCAAACATTTGGTAAAGATGCAGGACCATCAAAAAACTACTTAAATCCAAAGTTTAAAGGTAAATTTGGTGTGATTGCCCCCTACTCTAAAGATTTTTGCAAAAGTTGTAATAGATTAAGAATTACTGCAAAAGGCGATTTAAGATTATGTTTGTTTGGCAATACAGGAATAAATATTAGACACTTAATGCAGAAAGATAGTCAAATAGAAGAATTAAAAGATTTGATTTTAAAACAACTCAATTTTAAAAAAGAGTCTCATTATTTAGAGATCGGTGACACAGGTTTAACAAAAAATTTGTCAACTACTGGTGGTTAATATGAAAAATTTAAAAATAATAAAAAACAATGAATTAAAAGATTGGGCAGAAGAAATTTTTAAAAAAAATTCATTTAATATGGTAGATGTTTCAAGCAAAAAAGAAACATATAGAAGAGCTTTAGCTTCTGGAAAAATTTATGTTGGTAAAGAAGTTTTTAATCTAATTAAAAATAAAGAAATGCCTAAAGGAGATCCCATAACATTAGCTGAAGTTTCTGCTGTTTTAGGTGTTAAAAAAACTAGTGAATTAATCCCTTTATGTCATCCACTACCAATTGATCATACAGCTACTAAAATCATTATGCATGATGAAGATAATTCACTTGAAGTTTTTTGTGTTGTATCTGCGTTTGCAAAAACAGGTGTGGAGATGGAAGCTATAATGGGAGTAAACGCCGCTCTTATAACAATTTATGATTTAAGCAAAATTGTTAACCCTCATTTAACAATTGATAATGTTAAATTATTAATCAAAGAAGGTGGTAAAAGTGGTTTATGGAAAAACCCAGATGGTCTACCAAATTTTTTAAAAGAAATATTTTAATCAAACTATTCATGAAGGTGCAGATTGAGTTATTTGGAGCAAGTCGAGAGTTCAGTAATCAAAACTATCTAGAATTTGATATTGAAAATGACTCAACAATTAAAGATATAAGAAAAAATTTAATAGATTATTTAATGAAAAATTTTAATGGTAATGAGAATTTTATTAAAATTGTAAATTCGTCAGTATTTTCTTCAAATGATAATATAATTAGCGACAATTATAAAATAACAAATAATGAAAAAATTGCTATTATTCCTCCAATTGGGGGAGGTTAATGCTTCATACAAAAATAATAGATATCAAAGATAAAAAGCTTTCACTTGTTGAAGCTGAGCAATTTATTTCATCATCTGATTTTGGTGCATCAATATTTTTTTCAGGAACAGTAAGAAATCAAAATAACAATAAAAGTGTAACTGGGATAACTTATGATAGTCACGACTCTCTTGTTATAAAAAGTTTTGAAGAAATTTATAATGAAGCTGATCAAAAATTAAATATAAGAGAGAAAGCGGTATTCATTGAGCATGCAAAAGGTTATTTAAATCTTGGTGAAATAAGTATTATTATTGCTGTAGCTTGCAAACATCGTGATGAAGCTTACATATTGTCTAGATATATTATTGAGGAAATAAAAAAAAGATCACCAATTTGGAAAAAGGAACACTATCAAAATAATGAGACAGACTGGTTAAAAGGAAATCCAATTCAATATGAAAAAAATTAAATATTCAGAAATTACACCAGAAAAAGTGTATCTAAATAGAAGAAGCTTTATTAAATCAATTGGGTTAAGTGCTGGATCTGCAGCTTTAACCTCAATACCATTTATCAATCACGCTAGATCTAACGAAGAAAATAAACTTACTAGCTACAAAGATATCACTACTTATAATAATTATTACGAGTTTGGGACTTCTAAAAGTGATCCCTATATCAATTCACAGCAATTTAAAACTACACCTTGGTCAATAAGTATTGAAGGTGAAGTTGAAAAACCTATTAAACTTTCAATGGATGAAATAACTGAAACATTTATCTCTGAAGAGAGAATTTACCGATTAAGATGTGTAGAAGGATGGTCAATGGTAATCCCATGGATGGGTTTTTCTTTAAGTGAATTACTATCTAAAGTTAATCCAACTAGTAAGGCAAAGTTTATTGAGTTTGAAAGTGTTTATGATCCTGAACAAATGAAAGGTCAACGATATCCAGTTTTAAATTGGCCTTATAAAGAAGGATTAAGAATTGATGAAGCAATGCATCCATTAACTACTTTAGTGACTGGTCTATACGGTAAAAAACTTCCAAATCAAAATGGAGCTCCAATTAGAATATTTACCCCATGGAAATATGGTTTTAAGAGTGCCAAGGCAATTGTTAAAATAAAATTTGTTGAAAAGATGCCGACATCATCATGGATGTGGGCTTCCCCTAGAGAATATGGATTTTATTCAAATGTAAATCCAAATGTTGATCATCCAAGATGGTCTCAGGCTACAGAAAGAGTTATTGGAAATGATATTTTTGCACCTAGAGTAAAAACTTTAATGTTTAACGGTTATGGAGATGAGGTAGCTAACTTGTACACTGGTATGGATTTAAAAAAATATTTTTAATGATAAAATATTTTAAACCTGGTGTATTTTTTTTAAGCACAATCCCATTTTTATTTATTTTTTATAAGATTTATTTCAATAAGCTTGGTCCTGAGCCTGTAAAAGAAATTACTCACTTCACTGGTGAATGGACTTTGATATTTATTTGTCTAACCCTAAGCATGACTCCTCTTAAAAGATTGACAAACTTAACTATGTGGGTGAGTTTTAGGAGAATGTTAGGATTATTTGTTTTTTTTTATGCATCTCTTCATTTACTTACTTATATTGGTATCGATTATAGATTTAATTGGCAGCCTATCTTGGATGATGTTTTTAAAAAAAAATATATTTTTATTGGTTTTGCTGCATGGGTTTTGCTAATTCCATTAGCAATAACTTCTTCACAAAAAATGATCAAATTACTTAAAAATAATTGGAAAAGATTACACAGATTAATTTATATAATCGCATTATTTGGATCTCTTCATTATATCTGGTTATCTAAAACAATTTTTTTTAAACCATTAGTTTACTTGGTGATAATACTTGTTTTGTTAGCTTTAAGAATTAAAATTAAAAAAAGGAATGTAAATTATGGATGAAAATTTAAAAAAAGAAATACAATCGGCTACGCTTGAAAGGCTAATTAAACACTTAGATGAAAGAAAAGATGTGCAAAACATAGATTTAATGAATTTAGCGGGTTTTTGTAGAAATTGTTTATCTAGATGGTTTAGAGAGGAAGCTGAAAAAAAAGGATTAGAAATAACTGATCCTGATGCAAGGCAACATATTTATGGAATGCCTTATTCTGAATGGAAAGAAAAATATCAAAAATAATTATTTTTCTTTTAGTCTTGGAAATAACTCAACAAAATTACATGGTTTGTGATTAATATCTAATTGATATTTTAAAATTCCATCCCATGCATCAGTGACCCCTCCCGAAGAACCCGGTAATGCAAAAACATATTTACCATTTGCCAAAACTGCACAAGCTCTTGATTGAATTGCCGAAGTTCCTACTGTTTTAAGGCTTATTGTTCTAAAAACTTCTCCAAAACCAGGTATTTGTTTATCTGCAATTTCCTCTATTGCTTCTGGAGTAATATCTCTTCCAGTAAGTCCTGTTCCACCAGTTGTTATAATTACATCAATATCTTTTTTATTAATCCATTCTTTTAATATCAAAACAATATCTTCTTTGTTGTCTTTACATATTTTTCTATCAATTAAATTATGATTAGCTTCTTTAATTTTTTCTACAAGAATAGCGCCCGATTTATCGTTATCAAAAGTTCTGGTATCTGTTACAGTTAATAAAGCTATATTTACATTCATAAAAATTTTTAAGTATGATTATATTATCAATATTTTTTCTTATAACATCAATATTATACTCAAGTGTTGGCTTTGGAGGTGGATCAACTTATTTAGCGCTCATGCTAATTTGGGAAATTCCTTTTTATATAATTCCAATATTAGCATTATGTTGCAATATTATTGTAGTATCAGGAAATTCAATTAACTATGTAAGATCAGGAAATCTAAATCTTAATTTGCTTGTTCCATACTTGATTGGCTCTATCCCCTTTGCATTTTTTGGTGCCTCGATATCGATTTCAAAGGAATTATTTGAAATAATTTTATTTATTATCTTATTTATGGCTGGAATACTTTTGTTGATAAAAAATAAATCATACAGTGATGATCAGATTAAAATAAATTCAGTTCCAAAAGCCGTTTCTATATTTATTGGGTCTGTTATTGGTTTTTTTTCAGGAATAGTTGGAATTGGTGGTGGTATATTTTTAAGTCCAATTTTATTCTTAATGAAAGCAGGATATCCAAGACATATTGCTACTGCAGCATCACTATTTATCTTAATCAACTCGATATTTGGCGTAGCTGGTCAACTAACTAAAAATATTGTTTTTGATGAATTTTTGAATTATTGGCCTCTATTTTTATGTGTATTAATTGGGGGTCAGATTGGAAATTTACTAAATATAAAATTTCTATCTAACAAAACACTTACGATAATAACTTCGATGCTAGTAATTTTTGTATCTATAAGAATGGGTATAAGACTGATACCATAATCTTGATTTAATTAACTTTTAATATATTTAATCTTAAAATGAAAAACATTAAGCCTTTTGGGCCATCGATTGGAAAAACTAAAATTTCTAAAAAATTTTCGGATAAATTAAACAATGAATTTGACATCAAATCTAATTCAAAGAAAATTGATTACAGCTCAAAATTAGCTAGTCAAATTAAAAATGAACTAAAAATTTCAAATAGTTTTATTAAAAAATATTTAGAAAAAGAATTGATAAAAAATATTAATAAATTTTTGTACAACGATAAAATAAAAAATATTAAGAAAATTAAAATTTTAAATTTATGGGTAGTTCGTCAATTCAAGGGTGAATATAACCCTATCCATTATCATGAAGGAGATTTGTCAGGTGTTGGTTATTTAAAATTACCAAAAGGGATGACAAATAATAAAATGGTTAAAAATAAAAAATTGAAAACAAATGGAACAATTGATTTCATAAATGGTCAAAAAGGCTTTCTAAGCAAAAGTATTTATAATGTTGTGCCTAAAATTAGAGATTTATTAATATTTCCAAATTACCTAATGCATACTGCCTACCCATTTAATATAGAAGGAGAGCGTAGATCATTTTCTTTTAACGCTAAAATTTTTTATAAAAAATAGTTTACAAATATTTATTAAAGTTTTATAAATTGTTTGCCGATTTGATCCTATTGCGGGCGTTAACTGCTAAAAAGGAAATTCCCACAAAATCAATAAGCAAGGTAGTTGAACTATATTGTGCACCTAGCAAAAAGCTAAAGCACTAAAAAAGTGAGGATAAAATGGACTTAAATTTTTTCAAACAAACAAGAATATTAGATGGTGGTATGGGGCAAGAACTATTGGCTAGAGGAATGAAACATCATGGAACACTCTGGAGTGCTAATGCAATATTAAATGAAAATTATCACCAATTACTAGAGGATACTCATAGAGATTTTGTAAAAGCGGGAGCTGAAGTAATTGTTACTACTACTTTTACTACAAGACGAAAAAGACTTAGAGAAAATAATGTTGAAGATAAATTTGAGTATTTAAATATAAAAGCTGGTGAAATAGCAAATAATGTTAAAAAAGAATTTCCAAATATTTTAATTGCTGGTGGATTGCCTCCTCAAGAATTAACTTATGAACCAGATGAAAGAAGTGAAGAAGAAATTACAAAAACTTTTAATGAACAGGCTAAATTATTAAACGATTATGTTGATTTTTTTTATTTTGATGTTTGGAGCAGTATCAAAGAATTTAAATGTGGAATTGAAGCAATCAAAGAATTTAAAAAACCATACTTGATTGGAATTCACATATCTGAAGGAACTAATTTACCTAGTGGAGAAAAAATTTCAGATATTAAAGGAATTATTGATGATCAATTGCTTGGTATAATGCTTTCTTGTGTATCACCTGAAAATTATGAAAAAAATCTTCAAGAAATGAGAGAATTAAATGTACCATTTGGATTTAAATTAAATGGCTTTATGACCACTAAACCAAAAGATGGCTACACATCATCTTATTTTAAAAATGATGGTGGAAATCCTAATAAATTCTTAGGCCAAAGACACGATCTTACTCCAGACAAAATTGGTGAAATCGCAAAAAAATTTAAAGATAATGGTGCTACTATACTAGGAGGTTGTTGTGAAACCAGACCTTCGCACATAGAAGCTATGGCAAAAATTAAATAGTTTTTTTATTGTCAGCTTTTTTTACAAAGTAAATACCAATGCAAACTGCGATAAGAGATATTAATACTTTAATTGTTATTAACTCTTTTAGAAATATATAACCCAATATAGTTCCAAATATTGGTATGAGGTAGGAAACTTGTGATTGAAATATTAAACCATTATTCTTTAAAATTCTAAATCTTAACAACCAAGCTACACCCGTTGGAACTATTCCCAAATATATTGCTGATATTAAAGAGTCTGTTCTTGGAATCGATTGCCAAGGTTGCTCTATGAAGCTTGCAAGTGGAATTAAAATTATAATTGCCCAAATTAATATAGAACCAGTTACATTTTCATTTTTTTTCTTACTAATTTTTAGAGTTAAAACCCCTCCTATTACATAACAGGTTGAGCCTAATAAAATTAACAATGCTGAAATAAAATTATTTTCATTAATTAAAATATTATCCGAAAATAAAAACACTATTCCTGAAAAACCTATTAATATTCCAATTGTTTTAACCAAATTAAATTTTTCATTTTTTGTATAAAAGTGTCCCAACACTGTTGAACTTAATGGTGTAGTAGACATCAAAATTGCTGCTAAATTACTTTGAACTGATTTAACTCCATACGCTATTAAAAAAAATGGAGCGACCAAATTAATAAACCCTATCATTGCAAACCAATGCCAATCTTTAGAGAAAGCTTCAATTTTAATATTTTTATAATAACAAAGAAGTAAAACTGGAATAGCTCCAAAAAAAACTCTTAAGAAAGCAATTGTCACTGGTCCAAAAGAATAAGTTGCAATCTTAATATTAAAAAAAGCTGAAGCCCAAATTAAAGCTAATACAGTTAATAAAACATAATCAATTAATTTTGGTTGTCTCATTCTGCTATTTCTTTCATTTGGCCATTAGTTAAATTTGTCAATTGATTAAATTCTATTTCAAAAACACAATTTGGATGTCCTGCTGCAGCAAATACATTTGTAAACCTCTCTAAGTTTGTATCAATATATATCTTTAATTTATTTAAGTGACCCACTGGCGAAACACCTCCTATAGTGTAACCAGTAATTTTTTTAACCTCATCAGGATTTGCCATTGAAACATCTTTTTCATCTAATATTTTTTTCAACTTATTTAATGAACATCTTTTATCTCCTGATACTAAACAAAGTACAAAACTTTCATTAACTCTAAAAAGTAAGCTTTTTACAATTGCTCCAACACTACAACCTAAAGCTGTAGCTGCATCTTGAGCAGTTCTTGCTGTTTGTTCTAAACAGATAATTTCAAGCTTTGGATTAAATTCCTTTATTGATCTTTCTGCTCTTTTTACAGGTTCTTTTTCTAATATTGGGTTCATAGGTTTTAAAATTCTTATGAAATAATATTGAATAAATACAATACTTATGTGAAAATTGCATAGGTGTTATTTATTAAATAAGCAATATTTTTCGTGATTATTTTGTTAATTACCATCCATAAAATTATAAAGGAGACAAAATGAGTGCAGCAAACGTATTAAAATTTATCAAAGAAAAAGAAGCAGAATTTGTAGATCTAAGATTTACTGACCCAAGAGGGAAACTTCAACACTTAACAATGGACGCAACAATTGTTGATGAAGAAATGTTAAATGAAGGTGTATTTTTTGATGGTTCATCTATTGCTGGTTGGAAAGCTATTAATGAATCTGACATGATTTTAAAACCAGATACTGCACGAATGTTTATGGATCCTTTTACCTCTCATAATACTGTCGTTTTATTTTGTGATATTTTAGATGCTGTAAAAAAATCTCCTTATGAAAGAGATCCAAGAGGTGTTGCAAAAAAAGCTGAAGAATTTTTAAAATCTTCAGGTATTGGAGATAAAGCTTTCTTTGGTCCAGAGCCAGAATTTTTTGTATTTGACGATGTAAGAATTAATAATGATCCTAATAACACTGGATTTGTTTTGGATAGTAAAGAAGGTCCATATAACTCAGGTAAAGTTTATGAAAATGGAAATATGGGACATAGACCTCCAGTTAAAGGTGGTTATTTCCCAGTACCGCCTGTTGATAGTGAACAAGATATGCGGGGTGAGTATTTAAAAAATTTAAAAGAAGTTGGAATTAAAGTTGAAAAGCACCATCATGAAGTGGCTCCAAGTCAACACGAGCTTGGTATGTATTTTGGAACGTTAGTTGATCAAGCTGACAACGTTCAATTATATAAATACGTTGTTCAAATGGTTACACATTCTTTTGGAAAAACTGCTACGTTTATGCCTAAACCTGTTGCAGGTGATAACGGTTCAGGTATGCACATTCACCAATCAATTTGGAAAGGTGATACGCCAGTATTTTCTGGTGATGCTTACGCTGGTTTATCTGAAACTGCATTACATTACATTGGTGGAATTTTAAAACATGCTAAAGCAATAAATGCTTTTGCAAACTCTACCACAAATAGTTACAAAAGATTAATTCCTGGTTTTGAAGCTCCAGTGCTTCTTGCTTACTCTGCAAGAAACAGATCTGCATCTTGTCGTATACCAATTACGTTAAGTAAAAAAGGTGCAAGATGTGAAATTAGATTCCCTGATGCATCAGGTAATCCTTACT
>JAYOZQ010000003.1:7210-18936 GCA_038154225.1 Candidatus Pelagibacter sp. | reverse complement strand
TTAGAATTACCTGAAGATTTAGATAAACAAAAATTGGAGACACAATAATGTTAATTTGGTTTCTCCCTTTATTTTTATTATTTTTGTTAATTGGATTACCAGTATTTTTTGGATTGTTAGCTGCTCCTGGAATTTTACTTTGGTTGAATGATCAATCTAGAGATGGTGCAATGCTTTATAGAAATATTTATAATGGTATTGACAGTTTTCCTTTAATGGCAATCCCATTTTTCATGTTAGCTGGTGAGCTAATGAATAGGGGAGGAATTACCTTAAGGTTAGTAGAATTTAGTCAAGCTATGATGGGCCACTTAAAAGGAGGTTTGGCTCATGTAAATGTTTTAACTTCAATGTTGTTTGCAGGACTATCTGGTTCTGCAGTTGCAGATACTTCTGCAATAGGATCAATGTTAATTCCTGCAATGGAAAAACAAGGATATACCAAAAAATTTGCAGCAGCAATTACTGCAGCAAGCTCAGTTATTGGCCCAATTATTCCTCCTTCAGGGATAATGATTATTTACGCTTATGTAATGGGTGAGAGTGTTGCTGCCTTATTTCTTGCTGGTATTGTTCCTGGAATTTTAGTTGGTGTAAGTTTAATGGTCACCATTAAATTTATGGCAAAGCGATATAATTTTCCAGCCGTAACAAAAAAAACTACATGGAGTCAAAGAGGTAAAGCATCCCTAAAAGCTTTTTTCCCTTTAATGACTCCAGTAATAATTCTTGGAGGAATTTTAGGTGGAATTTTCACTCCCACAGAAGCTTCCGCAGTAGCAGCTGCTTATGCAATGTTTATAGGATTATTTGTTTTAAAATCTTTAGAATGGAAAGAAATACCTAAAGTCATGACTAAAGCTGCTATGGTCTCTTCGGTTGTTCTTCTTTTGGTTGGTGCAGCAATGGCATTTAAAACTGTCGTAAGTTTATCTCATGCACCTGAGTATTTAGCAGAATTTGTTTTAGGATTAAGTGAAAATCCTTATATTTTATTATTTCTCATAAATATTTTATTGTTTGTTGTTGGAATGTTTTTGGATGCAGGCCCAGCTATAATAATTTTAGGACCTATACTAGGACCAGTTTTTGTTGAACTTGGTGTTCACCCTGTTCATTTTGCAATTATAATGTCTGTTAATTTAACTGTCGGGTTAGCTACACCACCTATGGGTCTTGTTTTATTTGTTGCTTCATCTGTATCAGGTGAAAGAGTAGAAACAATAGCAAAAGCAATACTACCTTTCTTAGCAGTGGAGGCTATAGTAATATTCTTAATTACATATTTTCCAGCAATCTCAATGACTGTTCCTTTATTGACTGGTTTTGCTAAATAACTTTTAGTTATTTTCAGATAATAGACTCTTTTGTAATTCTATGTATAGTCTCTATACATAAATATTAAAGAGAGGGAAATAATTATGAATAAGTTAATTAAATCATTTTTTTCATTATTATTATTAATTGGATTTACAGCTTCAGTTTCTGCTGCAGATTACAACTTAAGAATGACAATGAATTCTAATGATCAAGATGAAGACTATGATGGTGCTGTAGTTTTTAAAAACTATGTTGAAGCAGCATCTAATGGAAAAATATCTGTGGAACTTTTTGTAGGTACACAATTATGTTCTAAAGGAGCAGAATGTTTACAAGGTGTTTCTGATGGAAGTATCGACGTTTATATTTCTACTTCTGGAGGAGCAGCTGGTGTGTTCCCATATGTTCAAGTTTTAGATTTGCCATATCTAATGGCAGACGACAGAATTGCTGAAGAAGTTATGCAGGGTGATTTTGTGAGAACTATGAGACAAATGGCTCTAAAAGATTCAGGCGATACAATAAGATTAATGACTGTTGGTAACACAGGTGGTTGGAGAAATTTTGCAAATACGAAAAGAAGAGTTGCAGAACCATCAGATATGAAAGGTCTAAAAATCAGAACTGTTGTAGCTGATTTGCCTCAAGAACTTGTAAGAGCTTTAGGTGCATCACCAACTCCTATTCCATGGCCAGAATTATTTACATCTTTTCAAACAGGTGTAGTTGAAGGTTCTAAAAATGGAATAACTGACATTATGAACATGAAGTTCCCAGACGCAGGTCTAAAATATGTTACTTTAGATGGTCATGCATACATGGGAGCACTTTGGTGGATGAATAATGCAAAATATCAATCTATGCCAAAAGAACTTAAAAAAGTTATTACGGATGGATTTTATGCATTGCAACAAGCAACATTTGCATCTCCAAAAAGAAAATCAATCAAAGCATATGAAGACTTTGTAGCAGGCGGTGGAGATCTATATGTTCCAACTCCAGCACAAAAAGCTAGCTTCAAAAAAGCTGCTAGTCCAGTTTATGATTGGTTTAAGTCAAATGTTAAAGGCGGTGGACAAATCTTTGACGCTTTAACTAGTGCAGTTGCTGATGCTGAGAAAAAAGCATCAAGTGGGTATGACAAAGACTTATAATCTTAATTTAATGATGGGGCGGATTTAATTATTCGCCTCATTACCTAAACGGATAAATCCAAGCTTTGTAATCTTTAATAAGTATATGCGCTTTTTCAATTTGCTCAGGAGTCATTTTTTTAATAACTTCTTCTTGAGAAATCGCAGCATCAGGATCACCTCCAATAGCAGACAAACCATACCACATGTAAGCTCGAACAAGATCAGGAGCAGGAAGTCCTCTACCAATTTCATAATACCATCCAACACCCGATTGAGCGCCGGGATGACCTTTCATCGAAGATCTAAGATACCATTCAAAAGCTCTAACATCGTCTTGTTCAACTCCAAGACCCATTGCATACATTATTCCAATAAGTTCTTCAGCATCAGCGTTTCCAGATCGAGCAGCTGGCATCAGTTCTTCCATAGCTTCTTGAAATTTTCCAGCTTCCATCAAATCTCTAGCATTTTCAATTTCTGCAAAAACTATGGATGGGATAAACAAAATTACAAAAATATACTTAATCATATAAAAATTATTTTATTTATAGTTCCATTTCTAGTTTCAGTAAATAAATCATACGCAACAGAATTACCAAAACCAATAAAGAGCGATGATTTTCATAAAGTTGATATGGAAAAGGTTAAAATTGGAAGACTTTTATTTCATGATAAAATTTTATCAGCTAATCGAAATATTGCATGCGCAACTTGTCATAGCCATGATCTAGGAGGGTCTGATGGACTTTCATTAGGAATTGGTGAAGGAGGACATGGTATTGGATTAGAAAGAACAGCTGGATCAGGAGATGATAAAATTAAAAAACGTATTCCTAGAAATGCTTTAGCATTATGGAATTTAGGATTTAAAGATATTACGACACTACTTCATGATGGTAGAGTGACTAAATCTGATATATTTGGAAATGGTTTTAATACTCCAGCACAAGAACTGCTTCCAAAAGGTCTTGATAATATAGTTGCTGTACAAGCTTTATTTCCAATGACAAGACAATTTGAAATGGCTGGAAATCCAGGTGAAAATGAAATTATAGGACTTGTTTCAAAAGTTGGTAAAGACAGTATGAGAATTGATAGAGTTTGGCCTGTAATTACTCATAGAATAAGAGGAGTTCCTGAATATGTTGAAATGTTTAAACATGCTTTTGATGATGTAGATAATGCTTTAGATATAAATATTACACATATAGTAAACTCAATTGCAGCTTTTGAAATTCATGAATGGACATCTTTTGACTCTCCATTTGATGAATATTTAAACGGAAATAAATCAGCTTTAAATTCAAATCAGATTGCAGGTATGAATTTATTCTATGGCAAAGCAAATTGCAGCTCATGTCATTCGGGGTCTTTATTGTCTGATCAAAAATTTCATTCAATAGGTATCCCACAATTTGGACCAGGCAGAACTAGACCTTTTGATCCTTATGCACGTGATGTTGGAAGAATGGTTGAAACAGATGATGTAGATGACATGTATAAATTTAAAACACCTGCTCTAAGAAATGTTTCTTTAACTGCACCTTATGGTCATAATGGTGCTTATCCAACACTAAAGGGTATAATTAAACATCATTTAAATCCAGTGACTATGAATAAAAATTGGAAACCTCAATATGCAAATTTACCAAAGGCCCCATGGCTAGAACAAATAGATTTTGTAACTTTTTCTGACAAAAGAGAACAGGATAGAATTATTTCAAGTATAGATATCAAACCAATAGATTTAAGTGAAAAAGAAATTGATCAATTAGTATCTTTTTTACAATCTCTAACTGGAAAAAGTGGAAATCAAAGACCACTAGGTAAACCAGAAAAAGTACCAAGTGGATTAACAATTGATTAAATTTCTTTAATTAAACTGATAGATAATAAATATGGAAAAAATTAAATATGGAATAATTGGAGCTGGCACAATGGCTCGAGAACATATTTTAAATTTATCTTTAATAGATGAAGCTGAAGTAGTTGCTCTTTCAGATCCTCACGAAGAGTCTTTGAAGCAGTGCCAAGAATTACTCAAATCAGAAGTTGTTTGCTTTAATAATCATCAAGATCTGATTAAAGAAAATTTAGTTGATGTTTATATAATTTCATCTCCTAATTTTACTCATATTCAAATTTTAAAAGATGTAATTAAAACCAAGAAACATATATTGGTTGAAAAACCCTTGTGCACTAAGACAAAAGATTGTTTAGAAATAGAAAAACTTACTAAAAATTACCCTTCAGTTTTTTGGACTGCAATGGAATATAGGTACATGCCTCCTGTTTCAAAATTTATCAAAGAAATTCACAACAAAACAATTGGTGACTTAAAAACATTAACAATAAGAGAACACAGATTTCCTTTCTTAAAAAAAGTAAATGATTGGAATAGATTTGAAAAAAATACTGGAGGAACTTTAGTTGAAAAGTGTTGTCATTTTTTTGATTTGATGCGTTTTATAGTTAAAAGTGAGCCCGTAAGTGTTTATGCGAGTGGGGGACAGGACGTAAATCATTTAGATGAGGAGTACGATGGGAAAAAACCAGATATTATTGATAATGCTTATGTAATTGTTAATTTTGAGAATGGCTCAAGAAGTATGCTTGAGCTTTGTATGTTTGCTGAAAATTCTGAAATGCAAGAAGAGTTAACAGCAACAGGAAATATTGGTAAAATTGAAACTTCAGTTCCTTCAAACGAGTCTGGAAAAACTACTTCTGAAGTAAGAATTGGTATGAGAGACGGAAAAATTAAACAAGAAAGTATTAGTGTGGATCCAAAAATACTTGAAGCAGGACATCATCATGGTTCAACTTATTATGAACATTTAGCCTTTATAAATGCTGTAAAAAATAAATTAAAGCCAGAAGTATCTTTGAATGATGGATTAATTGCAGTTGCTGTTGGAGAGGCTGCTGAGACATCAATCAAACTTGGAAGAGTAGTTAAGTTAAACGAGATAATTACTTAAAAAAATCTATCGCTTTTTTAACTATAAAATTACTAACTCTTATATTTGACTCTGTTGTCACACCTGAAATATGAGGAGTTAAAATACAATTCATTTCAGATGTTATTCTTTCGTATAAATCTTTTGTAATAGGTTCATTTTCAAACACATCTAATGCAAAACCTGAAATTAGATTTTGATTATAAGCATCTATAAGATCATTCTCGTTTACAACACTACCTCTTGAGGTATTAATTATTATCGGTTGTTTTTGCATTTTAGTGAATGAAGATTTGTTTATTAGATTTTTTGTCTCTTCTGTTAATGGTAAATGCAAAGAAATAATATCTGCATCTTCAAATATCTCTTCTATAGAGGATAATTTATAATTTTTCTCATTATCATCTAATTTTTTAATGTAAGGATCATAAGCTAAAACATTCAGACCATTTTTCAAACTATAGTCAGCAACCTTTCTGCCGATGGTACCAAAACCTACTATTCCAATACACTTTTTATTTATTTCAGCAGATTTAATAGTTGTTCTAGGCCAATCACCTTTGACTGTTCCATGATGAAACATAGGAATTTTTTTTATCAAAGACATCGAGGATGAAATCACATACTCAGCCACAGAGTCTGCATTCATGCCAGTTGCAGGTTGGACATGAATATTTTTGGTTTTACAAAATTCTGTATCAATATTATCTAAACCAACACCCAATCTTCCTATAAATTTTAAATTATTAGCGCTAGATAAAATATCTTTATTTACTTGAGTTTTATTTCTGACAATTAAACCATCATAATCTTTAATAATTTCTTTTAGTTCTTCTTTTTTTTCCCAAAGCTTTTCATCAAAATTGATTTCAAAAGTATTATTTAAATCATCTAAACTTTCTTGATTAATAAACTCTGTTATTAATATTTTAGCCATACTTACTTATATATATTTTTAACTTAAATTGAATAACTTACTTTTTTATTGAAATCGTTGTTGGCCTTATTGAATTTGAAACAATATTTCTAGAAAGTTTTATCTCTCTTAAAACGATATAAATTCCAGCTCCAATTATAAAAACATTTCCTAAATAAATATTCCAAGTTGGAATTTCATTAAATATATAAAAACCAATTAATGCACCTATTAATAATTGGATATATTGTGTGTTTGCAAATATAGAAGCAGGAAGGTGACGAGCAGAATTTATAATAAAGATCATCCCCATTCCTCTTAATAAGCCCGAATTAAAATTTAAAAAAAAATCTGTTTTTGTCATTGGAATATAAAGTTCAAATGTAATCACACCAGAAATTAAAATTAGAATTAATTTTCCAATTATTAAAAATGAATAGACACTTTCTGATTGACCATATTTTTTAACCAATAAATGACCTACTGAAGCGAAAACTGGTATTAATAAAGCCAATAATACATAATTATTCATTTCTTTTCCAAAAGGATCAATTGCAATTATTGTTCCAAAAAAACCAACTAATATCGCTGTATATCTTCTCCAACTTACTTTTTCTTTTAAAAAAATTACTGAGCCAATTGTTAATACAAAGGGTGTAAAGAATATAATGCTATACATTGTTGTAAGTGGAAGTTTATTTATACAAAGAAAAAATAATCCCATCGAAATTATTATAGTGACCGCTCTAACTAAATGAACAAGGAAGTTTTTAGTTTTAATTTTTTTCCAGGAATTTCTAACTTGTGTATAAAGTAAAATTGGAAGTAATGCCGATATGGAGTTAATAAAAATTATTTGTGTTACATGATAATAATTTGTCAATTCTTTTGCTATAGAATCCATAATAACGAATAAAGAGTAGCCAAGAATTGCTAAAAAAAAGTCTACCGAATAGACACGGGTAGTTACTGAATTCATTAGTTTATTTTTTATATTAGTTTTGAAAGATCTCTTTTACTATTCTTAAACGTTGGTAAAGGATATTTAAAGGCATATTTGCGTGGAATACACTTTTCTTTTGCTTTCTCCCAAAGAGCTAGCCATTGTTTAAAATTTTGAACATTAAGATTTTTTTTATTTTTACTTCTTACATAAAAATTTGGAAGCGGTTCTCTTCCAGAAGGTTGACCAGCTATATTGTATCTTAGATCTGCACTAATTCTAAAATCATTTGATCTATTAGGAAGTGAGCAGTGTATTGAGTGCTTGTGTAAAAGAATAACATCACCCACGTCTGCTTCTAAGTAAACATGTTTCAATTTATCCAATAATTTGCTGTCCTTGATTTCAACTTGACCCCTATAGCCAGCAACATGATTTAATAATCCTATTTTGTTTATTTTTTTTACTGTAATCATACATCCATTTTTCTTAGTGGTTTTGGTAAAAGGTATCCATACAGTAACCATGTCAGTTAATTTTTGCCCCTTTGAATTAAGCACAGCAGCATCTTGATGCCAAGGTGTTCTTCCACTCAAACCATCAAAAACTGAATCTTTGGGTAATTTTTTTTCAGGTTGTTTAATCCTAGTATTTTGTACTGGATTAGACATAATTTCTTTGCCTAAAATTTTTTCTACAACATCTAAAATATTTTTATTAGTAATTAAGTTCCATAAAGATTGAGTAGCAAAATAATCACTGTCTCTCTTTACATGGTCTCTTGGTAATCTAGTATTGAAATATTGATCTAAATCATCAATTTTTAATTTTGATATATAAGAATATTTTTTTTTAAAATTTAAATTAAGAACTTTTTTTACATCTTTTTTTTTTGCAAATTTTTGAATTAAACAATCCATCACAAATTCCATATCATTTAGGATTGGCATTAAGTCTCTTTGAAAGTTAAGTACGTTTTTTACTTTCAAATATCCTTGTTCAAACAATTTCTTTTGAAGATTATTTAGCATTAATAGAAATTAATAGAAATTGGTGGTAATATCAATTCTTTGGAGGAGTTGTTAAATAGTTTGCGTCATGAAAAGAAGTTAACATTCTTTTATTCGTACTAATAATATGTGGATAGTAAGCTGTTCCTTTATAGTTCCATATAACTGGTTTATTTAAAGCATAACTTCCGTATATAAAAAATCTTTTTGGACAGTTTCTTTCAACAAATCGTTTAACGCCGTGATAAGAATTAGGTGTGGATTGAAAAAAAACTACAGTTCCCTTTTTAGGAGTAAAAGCTTTTACTATTTCTAATTCATTAATTTTTGGAAACCTTCTAAAACTTTTTCTTAAATTTTTTTTAGCTTTTTTTCTATAAATTGTAAGTGAGCCCCCATTTTTTTTTGGAATATCAGTTAAGTAAATTAAAAAATTATATAATCTAGTAATGTCGTCTCTGTGAGGACGTAATCTATAACCTCCTTTAGAAACTGAAAAATCAATATCTAAATTAACTTTTGGATTACTGTAATTATTTCCTAATAATTTTTTTAATTCACTAGAATTTAATTTTTTTTTAATAGTAAATTTTTTAGGATTAAAGACTCTAGGCTTATGAGTATTTGTCCAAGAACCATCTTTAAAATTTTTAGAAAAAAGATTTTCAATTTTTTTATAAAATACTTTGCTATTAAAAAGTTTAAAAAGTTTTGCTGAATTGTTTGAAGTCTTGATATAGTTACTGAAGTTTTTTGAACCTTTGTTTATTCTACTTCGTCCTCCCATTATCATATCATCAAAGGCTTTAGATTTACTGATCTCATCAATTAATAAATTACAAGTATTTGCATTAACTACATTGTCTCCAACTAGCACAGGAAAGTTACTTTTAATTTTTTTTAATCGATTGATTTTAATCATTAACTATACATACCTTCTTTGACCTTAATCATTTTATACATCAGGTCATTTAGTGGTGTTTTTATTCCATGTTTTTCTCCAATTTTAGAGACAGCTCCACTTATAAAATCAATTTCAGTTTTTCTTTTATACTGAACATCAAATGCCATTGAAGATTTGTTTGTTTGCATGGAATCGACAATTTTATTAAACATGAATAAACATTCATCTTCTGAAACATTAACTCCATCAGCAAGCGCTACTTCTCTTGTTTCTAAAATAATTTCTTTGCCAAGTCCTCTTGATACATCGTTAGCCTTATTATTAACGTATAGATCTGTGTGATGCAGATCAAAGATAGCAGAAAGAGGACCAATTGCTGTTAGAGCAAATAGTTTCATCCATTTTCTTTTTTTAACATCTTCAGCTGCAATCATTTCTAAATTATGTGCAGTGAAAGTATCTGCGATTTCTGTAATTCTATCTGTTATTCCACCTTCATATTCACCAATCCATGAAGGTAATGCACCATGGTTCATTATATGACCTGGTCCAAGAATATTCGAAGCTTGTGTTGTTGTGCCACCGATTACTTTTTCTTTTCCAACAATACTTTGAATTATTGCTTCATGACCAATTCCATTTTGAAAAGACATAAAAACAGTTTTATCTCCAATAATGTTTTTAATGCTATTAAGGGCTTGCTCTAGTGCAGTTGCTTTACACATAACAATTACTGCATCTACTTTATCTAGTGATGCTGGATCAGAAGTAGCTTTAACTTTAATTATACGGTCTCCACCATGACCATCCATTTTTAAACCATCTTTATTAATTGCATCAACATGTTCTTTCCAAACATCAATTAATGTTACATTTAAACCTTTTTCAGCAAGTAATCCGCCAAATAGACAACCCATTGCACCTGCACCTAATACGGCTACTTTTAAATCTTTATTTATCATCGTTACCTTTTTTAAAATTATTTATGTATAGAAATTATATATATTATCTATAGACAATATGCAAAATAAATTATAGCTTATTAATATATGCAATTAAAAATAGAAAAAGGAACTTTCACAAATCATTCACTTGAAGATATAGCGAGTGCATTAAAAAAAGGGCTTTCAGAAAATTTTAAAACTGTTGAAGTAGAAGTTGAAGATTGTCCTAATCTTCGTGATTGGGATTGTCCTTCTGAAGGAATAAGTGGAAATCAAAAAATTATAGATGTTGGTGGGGAGCCATATATGCATGACCCTAATTTTATTGGTGCTGAATTTGATTATCAAGAAATTTCAAAAATGATTAACTCTGAAAAATCTTATGCTTTAGGTGCTGGATCTGGTGCAATGTCGTGTTTAGATGGTCACTGTGGTGAATTAGTAATTAATGAAAATTTAATTACTGATGAGTCTAGATCTATAATTGCAAGAGTAAGTCCTGATAAAAAATGTATTGTTGAAAAATATACTGCTAAAAAACATGGTGGACTTGGAAATATTTATTATACCGATGGTAAGCAAGGAAAAGTAATTAAAATAAAAATTAAAGGAAGATCAGGTAATCAAGGTTCGCTTCCACAAGCAATGAGATCTTCATTATCAAATAATTTAAATCTTAAAGAAAATGAACATATTGCTCTTGCAGGTGTATTTAGAATTTTAGAAGGAAAAGTAAGGTCACATGTTCAGCCAGATTATAAAGATATTAAACATGAGTATTATGATCCAAAACAAATGAAATGCGTTAAAGATTTTCTTCAATTTTATGAACCAGTTGGGCCAAAATTACAATGCTATACAGTGCTGTGGACTGGTGACCCTACTGGAGGAGAGCTCAATTTAAGAGAGTCTGGAGAGCATACACATTTTCATTCTTATGAACATGATAGAGATGCTGGTCATTATCATTTTGATGTAACTCCTAATGAAATTGAATACGAGGGTTATTTTAATACAGCATCTGAAGTTCATAGGGTTAATAATATCTATAAAGAGCTAACAAACAAAAATAGTATTGAATAGAAAACTTAATAAGTTTAAGTTTGTTTAAATGAAAAGACAGTTTAAGTATCCAAAACACATCGAAGTACAAAAAAGAATTCCAAAACTTACTCAAAAAAGAATTAAATTAGCTGAAATTTCACTTGGAGACTTTGAAGGAAGATTGGCAAATGAATTGTTAAATTGGTTTTCTTTAACCCCACAACATTGGATTATGCTGCATATGGTGATGCTGGCATATTACAAAAATAAATCTATTACTAAAAATGAACTTTTAAAAGTTATCGAAAAATCTTATTTAACCTCTAATGTCTATATTGATACTGCAATTAAGAAGGGTTACTTTAGAATTATAAGAAACGAAAAAGATAAAAGATCAATTTTTATTTTACCATCTGTAATTACCATTAAAACTTTTGAGGAGTTTATTGATCGAAGGGATATTCTTTATAAAGGTGTTAAATGAAGAACGTTTATACATGGGCTGCTAAACCAGCAAAAAGATCAACCACAGTCGGAGATTTAAAAGCT
>JAYOZQ010000003.1:0-7110 GCA_038154225.1 Candidatus Pelagibacter sp. | reverse complement strand
TACATGGGCTGCTAAACCAGCAAAAAGATCAACCACAGTCGGAGATTTAAAAGCTGCGAAAGGTAAGAGAAAATTTACTCAAGTGACTGCTAATAGCATTGAAGAAGCTGCAGCTGCAGAGAAAGCTGGCTTTGATATGATTATTGCTAATGCTAAAAATATAATTCCAGTTAGAGAAGGGTCAAAAAATCTTTTTTTAACTGCAGCCTTAGTATTGAATGAATTTGTTACAGCTGATGACATTATGCGTGGTGCATTTAAAGCGCTTGAAAATGGTGCTGATGCAGTGATGACACCAAGAAGTATGGACATTGTAGAAATGTTAGCAAAAGAAGATGTGCCAGTCATGGGTCACTTAGGATTAGTTCCAAGAAAATCAACTTGGATAGGAGGATTAAGAGCAGTTGGCAAAACTGCTAATGAAGCTTATGAATTATTTCAAAAATTTAAAAGACTAGAGGATGCAGGAGCGTTTTCTGCGGAATGTGAAGTGATACCTGAAAATGTTATGGGAGAAATTTCTAAAAGAACAGATATTGTTACCGTCTCATTAGGATCTGGAAGAAATGCTGATGTGATGTATTTATTTATGGAAGATATTTGCGGAGATACTGAGAACCCTCCAAGACACTCTAAAGCTTATGGAAATTTACTTAAACTTAGAAACGAAATTAAAATTGAAAGAGTTAAAGCGCTAAAAGCATTTAAAAAAGACTCTATGAGTGGAAAATTTCCAAGTAAAAAACAATCTTCTAATTTAGACAAAAGTCAGTTTGAAGAATTTTTAAATCAGCTAGATTAATAAGTAGCGTCGCTGTCTTTTTTAGACAAGGAGCCTTTCATTTTATCTACAGTAGCTTTTGCACCAGCACTTAGGGCTCTTAAATCAGATGCAATTGTTACAAAATCAAAACCTTTTTCAATCATCTTTGTTGCATATTCTGTAGTACCATTGTGAATTCCAGCAAAAATATTATTTTTCTTTGCATGTTCTAGAATTCTCAAAATTTCAGAATAAGCTTTAGTTGTTTCAGCTCGATCAAACCCAGGTTTTTCACCAATTGCTAAAGATAAGTCTGCTGGTCCGATATAAATTCCATCAACCCCTGGTGTAGACATTATCTCATCAAGGTTTTCTAAAGACTCTTTTGTCTCGATCATTGCTAATTTTAATATTTCTTCATTAGCGTGATCAGCATAATCAGCTCCACCATAAATTAAACCTCTAACAGGGCCAAAACTTCTATAACCATCAGGAGGGTACATACAAGCTTGAACAAAATTTTCTGCCTCTTTTTTATTACTAACCATTGGACAAATTATTCCATAACAACCAGCATCTAAAATTTTCATTATTTGACCTGGTTCATTCCAATTAACTCTAGCTAGTGGAGTTACATCTGTTGTAGAAATAGTTTGAAGCATTGGAAGCGCATTACTGTAATCTACAAGTCCATGCTGCATATCTATTGTTAATGAGTCCCATCCTTGATGAGCCATAGCTTCAACTGAAGCTGTGCTCGGAATTGCACACCAACCATTAATTACTGGCTTGCCATCTTTCATCATTTGTTTGATTTTATTTTTTCTCATGATCTATATTTTTAATCCCATGTGTGTGTATTTGACATTCAAGTAATCTTTAATTGCACCCGATCCACCTTCACGTCCATAACCTGTTTGTTTTATTCCACCAAAAGGTGCCTCTGCAACAGCAACTGCTCCAGTATTTACGGCAACACAACCTGACTCTAGCATTTCAGATCCTCTATTAGCCTGGTCCATTGAATTTGTATAAAGATAGCTGCATAAACCTAAATCGTTATCGTTAGCTCTTTCTATAACTTCGTCAAAAGTTTTAAATGTTAAAACTGGAACTAGCGGTCCGAAGGGCTCTTCTTTCATGATAGTAAAATTATCTTTAACATCATCAAATACAGTTGGTTCGTAATAATATCCTTTATTGAAACCAGAAGGTCTTTTTCCACCCATTAAAACTTTAGCTCCTTCACTTTTAGTTGTTTCAACTAGCTTTTCTATTTCTTCCAGTCTCTTTGCGGTAGAAAGAGGTCCTAATTCTACACCTTCGTCCATACCATTACCTATTTTTAATTTTTTTGCTCTTTCCATAAAAGCACCTACAAATTCATCTTTTCTACTTTCTTGTATGTAAAATCTATTAGGAGAAATACAAACTTGTCCATTATTTCTAAATTTAGCTGTAATTGCTATATCAGCTACTTTATTCATATCCACATCATCACAAACAATAAATGGTGAGTGGCCACTTAATTCCATAGTCACTCTTTGAACTTTATCAGCAGCTTTTTTTAAAATTATTTTACCAACTCTAGTTGATCCTGTAATTGATACTTTTTTAATTATATCAGACTCCATTAATTCATTTGAAATTTCAGCTGGATCTCCAGATAAAAGATTAACTACTCCGTCAGGTATACCGGCTTCTTTACAAATATTTACTAACTCCATAACAGCACCAGGAGTAATTACATCTGGTTTACAAATTACAGAACATCCTGCAGCTAAAGCTGTAGAAATTTTTCTAGCAGCTAAAATGATTGGAAAATTCCAAGGGACTAATGCCGCAACTACACCTACAGGCTGATAATAGATATGAGCCCTTGTATCAGGAAATCTTGTTTGAACAGTTTGTCCATAAATTCTTTTTGTCTCTTCTGCATTCCACTCAAAAATATCTGCTCCGCCACCAACTTCTCCGACACCTTCTGCTAAGGGTTTTCCAACTTCAAGCGTTAACCATTTTGCAAGAACATCTTTTCTCTCTCTCATTAAATCCGCAACTTTTCTTATTTTGTAAGATCTCTCCCATGGAGTTGTGTTTTTCCAGATCTCCAAACCTTTTTCAGCAGATTTTAAAGCTTTTTGAACATCTAACGAAGATGCTTTTGATGCTTTTCCAATCACTTCCTCAGTTGCAGGATTGATTACGTCATATGTTTCTTTTTTTTCTGCTTGTTGCCATTTACCATCAATGAATTGTCCAAATTTTTCGTACATAGATTTTTTATTTTTAAGTTTACTTAATTAGGTTTTTTAATTTATAAATATATTTATATATAAACATTACACACAATCAAAGTTAAACTTAATTTATGAAAAAAATTACCCTTACATGTGCGCACGCGATAGTTAAATATTTAATTTCTCAAAAAATATTAATTGATGGCAAGAAAGAACCTTTGTTTCCAGGTGTATTTGGGATATTTGGCCACGGAAACGTAGCATGTCTAGGACAAGCATTAGAAGAAAATCAAAATGAACTTCCAACATATAGAGGTCATCATGAACAAAATATGGCTCTTACCGGAATTGGCTATGCAAGAGCAAAACGAAGACAACAAATTTTTGTAGCCACTTCATCAGTTGGACCTGGTGCAACGAATATGGTGACAGCAGCTGGAGTTGCTATGAGTAATAGACTGCCGATTTTATTTTTACCTGGTGACACTTATGCAAATAGAATGCCAGATCCAGTGCTTCAGCAAGTAGAACATTTTAATAACCCTGGCATCACTGCAAACGATGCATTTAAACCCGTTACAAGGTACTTTGATCGTATCACTAGACCTGAGCAAATTATTCAATCATTTCCAGCAGCAGTTCAAACAATGTTAGATCCTGCTGATTGCGGGCCAGCATGTATTGCTTTATGTCAAGATATTCAAGGTCAAACTTTCGATTATCCTGAAGAATTCTTTAAAGAAAGAGTTCACACGATTAGAAGACCTCGGCCAGATGAATTTCAAGTTAAAGAAGCAGCTGAGAAAATTAAATCTTCAAAAAATCCAATAATTATCTCTGGTGGAGGAGTATTTTATTCAGACGCAATGGATGAATTAAGTAAGTTTGCAATCAAACATAATATACCTGTAACCCAAACAGTTATGGGTTACTCAACAATGAAAAGAGATCATTCACATTATGCAGGCCAAATAGGTGGGTTAGGTGGTAAAAATACTAATTCACTCGCTAAGCAAACGGATCTTGCCATTGCTGTTGGTACTAAGCTTGCAGATTTTACCACTGGTTCTTGGGCAAATTTTGAAAATGAAAATTTTAAACTTGTTTCAATAAATGTTTCAAGATTTGATGCAAACAAACATTTAGCACAAGCAGTAATTGGAGATGCAAAAGTTTCTTTAGCTGAATTATCTCAAGCTTTGGGTGATTGGAAAGCTGGTGAAGAGTGGAATAAAAAATCTCAAACTGAACTTAAAGCTTGGAATGAAGAAGTTGATAAAGCAAGTGCTCCTTCAAATCAGGAGATACCAAGTTATGTTCAGGTAATAGGTGCTGTCTATAAAAATTCTGATCCCTCAGATATAGCAGTAACAGCTGCAGGTGGACTTGTAGGAGAGGTTGTTCAGGTTTGGAGACCTAGAGAACTTAACACACATGAGACAGAATGGGGCTTTAGCTGTATGAGTTATGAAATTTCAGGTGCTCTTGGAATTAAAATGGCAAACCCAGATAAAGAAGTCATTTCATTTATAGGAGATGGATCATACTTGATGAATAATACTGATATCTATTCTTCAGTTATAACTAACAACAAGCTTATAATTGTTGTTTGTGATAATGGAGGTTTTGCAGTTATTAATAGGCTTCAATTATTTAAGGGTGGTAAAGAATATAATAATCTACTCAAAAGTTCTAAAACACCTGGTCTTGTTGACGTTGATTTTGCAAAACATGCAGAAAGTATGGGCGCTAAATCTGAACATGTAAACTCTATATCTGAACTGGAAGAAGCATTTAAAAGAGCAAAAAAATCTGATGTTACTTATGTGATATCAATTAAGACACATGCATATCAATGGTTGGAAGGTTCTGCATTTTGGGATAGCCCAACCCTAGAAATTCCAACAACAGAAGAAAATAAAGAAGCTATAAAACTTTATCAAGAAGGTAAGAGCAAACAAAGACAAGGCGTATAACTTTTTATGAACAAAATATTTAAAGTTGGCCTTATTGGATGTGGTCATATTTCAGAAACTTATTTCAGAGCTGAAAAATATTTTAACAATATTAAAATCATTAAGTGTGCAGATATCAACCACAGTAATGCAGTTAGATGTGCAAAAACTTATAAAATTAAGGCATTAACTGTAAAAGAGCTTTTAAAAGATAAAGAGGTTGAAATCATTCTTAATTTAACCATTCCTAAAGCACATTATCAGGTTGCAAAACAAGCTTTGATAAATGGAAAACATGTTTACTCTGAAAAACCATTGGCAATTAATTTTAAGGATGGAAAAGATCTTCTTAAAATAGCAAAAAAGAAAAAACTTTATATTGGAAACGCTCCTGATACTTTTTTAGGTGGCGGTATTCAGAAATCAAAAGAATTAGTCGATAAAAAAATAATAGGAAAAATAAATTTAGGAAATGCAATTTTTGCTTTTCCTGGAGTTCAATCTTACCATCCAAACCCAGAACCATGGTTTGCTAAAAAAGAAGGTGGGCCAGTAATTGATATGGGTCCATACTACTTAACCGCTTTAGTTAATCTATTAGGACCAGCAAAAAAAGTTACTGGTAGTATCGTTAATGGTGTTAAAAGAAGAACGATTGGTATTGGACCAAGAAAAAATAAAACATTTAAAGTTGAATGTCCCACAACATATCTATCAACAATTATATTCGATAATGGAACAATTATTAGACTAACACTTTCATTTGATGTTATTGCTCATCAAAGAAATCATATTGAACTTTATGGTGACAAAGGTTCTATGATTGTACCAGATCCAAATATGTTTGGAGGCTCTGTTTATGTATGTAAAAAGCTAGGAGATCCTTGGATAGAATATAAAACTAACAAAATGCCACTAGGAAAAATTAATATCAGATCACAAAGTTCTAGAGCAAACGAGTCTCCTACTAATGCAAATTATCGTGGAGCAGGATTAGCAGAAATGGCTTATTCAATTGAAAATAAAAAAATAAACAAATGTAATGGAGAACTATCTCTTCATGTTTTAGATATTATTCAATCAACAATGAAAGCATGTAAGACAAATAAACCACAAGTAATTAAGACTACATGCAAAAAACCAAGTTTATTCCAAACAAAAGATATAAAGAAAATATTGAAATAATATTTATAATCAAAATATGAAAGTTCAGTATTTTGACTTAAAAGATAAACGTGCTTTAGTTTCAGGTGGAGCATCTGGTATTGGAGCATCAATTGTTGAGCATCTTTGTGAACAAGGTGTTGAGGTTTATTTTTTTGATATAGATAAAAAAGAAGCTCAAAAATTAATTTCAAAAATTAAAAAGAAAAAACAAAAAATACCTACTTTTCAATTTTGCAATATAAAAAATATAAAAAAATACAAAACTTTAATTCAAAGCATTATTAAAAAAAAAGGTCCAATTGATATTTTAGTAAATAATGCATCCAACGATCAAAGGCACACACTTGAGGAAGTTACAGAAAAATACTGGGATGACAGAATGGCAATAAATTTGAAACACTATTTGTTTGCTATTCAAGCTGTTAAAAAAAGTATGATTAAAAATAAAGGTGGATCAATAATAAATTTAGGTTCAGTAAGTTGGATAAGGGGAGCGGTTATGTTTCCAGCATACAGTACTGCAAAAGCTGCAATTTATGGTTTAACTAAATCTTTAGCCAGAGATTTGGGTCAACACAATATTAGAATAAACTCTATTGCACCTGGGTCCGTTGCAACCAAAAGACAATCCAAATTATGGTTAAATCCAAAATTTAAAAAAGAAATTTTAGATAATCAATGTCTTAAAAAACAAGTATTACCTGAGGATGTCTCAAGAATGGTTTTATATTTGGCATCAGATGTTTCTTCTGGATGCACTAAACAAAATTTTACAGTAGATGCTGGTTTAATATAAAATTTAGCTTAATTTTTTTTATATTCAGCTTTTACGTTCTTTATTTTGTCTTTAATTGGCTTAGCTTTTCCTTTAATAAGATCAAAAAAAATTAAAAAGGAATTATGATTAAGTTTGATTTAAATAACAGGGTTGCAATTGTAACAGGTGGAGCTCAAGGGTTTGGTTTAGCTATCACTGAAAGATTTA
>JAYOZQ010000002.1:7390-21443 GCA_038154225.1 Candidatus Pelagibacter sp. | reverse complement strand
TTATATAGTCAAATTCTTTCATCTAAATTTATTTCTTCCCTAATTAAAGAATGATCATGTTGAATATCATTATCACTTTTGTTAATCAAAAATAATTTAATTAGATCATACACTGAACAAAAAGTTTCAATTATTTTTTCAATGTTAGTTACATAAATTTTACCTGATTTTTTGTAATTTTCTAAATTTTGTTTTTTAAGAATTTTATAACCAATTTTTCTATAAACTCTTCTTGCAACTAAAATAGCAAAACGAAAAGCTAATGGAATTTCCTTGATTGAATAGAATGAATTTTCATAATAACTTTCAGAAAGTTTTATAGTAGATCTTATTTCTTCAAAATTTAGATCAATGTAAGATCTTCCAATATTAAGATCTTCAACAACATCTCTAGAGATATTTGTTAGTTGCATTGCTATACCAAGATCAATTGCTGATTTTAATGCGTGTTTTTTATTCACTCGTAAAATCTTAGCCATCATTAAGCCAACCGTTCCTGCTACTCTATAGGAGTAGAGCAATAAATCTTTTTTTTTATGTAGTTTTATACTTTGCTGAATATCAGAATTTATTCCATCTAATAAGTCATGGACGACTTCCATTGGAATATTAAACTCATTAATGAGTTGCCACATATTTTTAATAATAGGATCATCAAATTTTTTATTGTTAAAATTATTTTGAAAATCTAAAAATTTTATTTGTTTTAGCTCAATCGCTTCATTGCTATCTGCAATATTATCTGCAACCCTACAAAAATCATATAAAGCTGAACATTTTGAATAAGTTTTTTTTGGTAAGAAAAAACCTGCCCAATTAAATGATTTTGCGTATATCGATAAATAACTCTGACCTGCCATTATATGATTTTATCTAATACTTTTGCAGAAGACAACACACCTGGAACTCCTGCTCCAGGATGGGTTCCTGCTCCAACAAAGTAAAGACCATCATACATCTCTGATTTATTGTGAAATCTAAAGTAAGCTGATTGAGTAAATTTTGGTTGGATAGAAAAACCAGAACCATATTTAGTATTTAAGTCTTTTTCAAAGTAATCTGGCGTAAGATAAAAATCTTCTACAATATTTTCTTTAAGATTAGGCATTAAATCTTTTTCCATTTTATCTATCACTAATTTTTTCATCTTTTCGCCTTCAATATTCCAATCAATTTTTGATTGATTATTGGGGACCGGGACCAACACATAAAAACAATCATTACCCTCGGGTGCCATTGATTTATCAGTTGCTGATGGTCTATGAAGATAATAACTAATATCTTCATTTAATTTTTTTTTGTTAAATATATCCTCTAGATGTTCTTTATACTTGTTACCAAATTTAATTGTGTGATGCTCAACGTTCTCATAGACTTTTTTTGTTCCAAAATAATACACAAACAAACCCATAGAGTATTCCATACGTTTTTTTTTCCAATTAAATAAAAGTGAATTATTATTTTGATTTAATAATTTTTCATAAACAGCAGGAGGATCCGCATTGCATATCACGTTATCAGCTTCTATAATATTTTTGTTATTTATTTGAACACCAGAAATTTTGTTATTTTTTGAAATTATCTTGGTAACTTCACTTTCTTTCAATATTTTTATTCCAACTTCATTCATTAATTTTTCGTAACCTTTTATAATATTTCCGGTCCCACCCATCGAATAATGAATCCCCCATTTTTTTTCTAAGTATAGAATCAGTCCGTAAATAGAGGTTGTTGTAAAAGGGTTTCCTCCAACTAGAAGAGGGTGCATGCTTAGCATTCTTCTTAATTTTTCACTTTTAATATACGAAGAAACTAGTGAATATACAGATTTATAACTTTTAAGTTTTAGAAGTGCAGGTAATTGTTGCATCATTACAAACGGTTTATCAAAAGGAACATCTGCAAGCTCCGTAAAACCTTTATCAAAAATTTTTTTTGTAAAATTTACTAACCTTTCATAGCCTTTTACATCTTCTTTATTTATATTTTGAATTTGATTTTTCATTTCCGACTCATTTCCTGAGTAATTAAATTTTGTTTTGTCTTCAAAAATGAATTGGTACCAAATTTTAAGAGGGGTAAGTTTAATATAATCTTTGGGATCTTTTTTAAATAAATCAAATAATTCGTTAATTAAATAGGGGGCTGTTATTACAGTTGGTCCACCGTCAAAAGTAAAACCATTTTTTTTAAACACTCTTGCTCTTCCACCTAAGTCAGGATGCTTTTCTACCAATGTTACCTGATGACCTTTAGCTCTAAGCCTAAGTGCAGCTGCAATTCCACCAAACCCTGAACCAATAACTATAGAATTCATTTTAACAATTTATAGTTTTTTAAAATAATTGTAAGAATATTATGAGTTAATCTTTTTTAACTCTTCCTTAGTTTCATCTAAGTTTTTTTGAAATACTGCATCAAGTTTAGATTTATCAACAGAAGTTGTGATAATTTTTTTAACTGAGTCTACCGCAATTTTAATTGACGCATCTTTAATTTCTTTAATTGCAGCTTCTTTCATTTGGCTTATTTTATTTTCAGCTAAATTCTTTTTAATTTCAGATGATTTGTGAAATTTATCATTTAGCTCAATTATTAATTTGTCCGAATCTTTTTTTGCTTCATCTAAAATTTCATTACTTACAGTTTGTGCTGTATCTAATTTATTCTGTGCATTATCTAGCAATGTTTTTGCCTCAGTTCTTAACTTTTCACTTTCATCAATTTCATTTTTGATATCAGATATCATTTTATCTAACATCTCAGTAACTTTCTGAGGAATTTTAAGATAAATTAAAGCTCCAAAAAAAATTACAAATGAAACTGCTACCCAAAAAGTTGCATCAATTGCCATAATATTTATCTCCACTTCTTCTTGATAAATCATCTACAATTGCTGAGATACTACTGTTATTTACCTCAGCACCAATAAGTTTTTGGATTAATTCTGATGAAGTCTCAATTGCTATCTTATTAATTTTATCAGCTGCACCTTTTTGAAGTTCTTTTATTTCTTGTTCTGCCTTGCCAATTTCATCATCAATTTGCTTATCCAGAACGTCTTTTTTAGCACTAATGTCTTTTAATGCTTTTTCTCTTGCTTGATTAAAAATATTTTTTGCTTCCATCTTACTTTTTGAAACAATTTCTTCATATTCTTTAAGCTTTTCTTCACTATTTTGTCTTTGTTTCTCTGCAGCCTCAATATTTTCTAAAATTTGTGATTTTCTAGACTCTAGGTTGTCACTAATTTTTGGAAGTATTAATTTTGATAAAACTATATACAAAATTCCAAAAGTTAGAGTTAACCAAAAGATTTGTGAAATCCAAAATTCTGGATTTAATTGAGGCATACCTCCGCTTTCAGCTGCAAAAGCTTCCAATGAAAAAAGGAAGCTAAAAAATATTGACTGAAAATATATTTTTTTAATCATTAAATCTAAAATGCAAATAAAATGATTAATGCAACTACTAATCCAAATAATCCTGTTGCTTCTGCAAGTGCAAAACCTAAAAGCAAATTAGGAAATTGTTTTTGTGCTGCAGATGGATTTCTCATTGCACCTGATAAATAATTTCCAAAAATTATTCCGATACCAACACCGGCACCAGCTAAAGCTATTGCTGCTAGACCTGCTCCGATCATTTTTGCTGCTTCTAATTCCATTATATCCTCCTATGTTAATTAATGGTGTAAATTTAATGCATCATTTAAATAGATGCAGGTTAAAATTGCAAAAACATATGCTTGAAGAAAAGCAACTAAGATCTCCAAACCTGTTAATGCAACCGAAAAACTCAGTGGAAGCCATCCACCAACTATTCCAAGACTTATTACAAAGCCTCCGAAAACTTTCATCATTGTATGACCTGCCATCATGTTAGCAAACAATCTAACTGATAAACTTATTGGTCTACTTAAGTAAGAAATTATTTCTATTACTACAATCAGTGGAAGTAGCACTGCAGGAACCCCACTCGGTACAAATAGTTTTAAATATCCAAAACCATGTTTCATAAATCCAATAATTGTTACACCTATAAAAATAAATGCAGCTAAAACAAATGTTACAATGATATGGCTAGTAACAGTGAAAGTATAAGGTATCATTCCAAACATGTTGCAAAAAAGTACAAACATAAAAAGTGAAAATATAAAAGCAAAATATGGTTTTGCTTTAAGGCCGGCTGTATCACTAATCATTTTTGAAACAAATGTGTAGCTAAGTTCTGCTAGTAGTTGGATTTTATTTGGTATTAATGAATTTTTTTTTGATCCAAGATTAAAAATTAATAGAATTGCGACTGAACTAATAATCATAAACAAACTTGCATTTGTAAATGAAATATCAAATGTGCCTATTTTTATTTCTGGCCCAATTCTGTGCACATTGAATTGAGTCATTGGATTTGATGCCATAAATTTTATCTATTTTTGCATATTTTTTGCAGACCTAATTACGTTGGTAATTCCAGCAACCACACCCACAAAAAAAAATATTAATATAAACCAGGGTTTAGTACCAAAGGTCTTGTCAAAAATAAACCCAATAATTGTCCCTACAGCCACAGCTGATACTAATTCTGTGCTCAATTTGAAGGCAGTTCCAATAGATGATGGATTATCCTTTTTATTATAGAGATTTTTCTTTGAAATTTTACTTTTTGCAATCTCTAAGCGAGTTTTGAACGGATCTTTTGGCATTTATATAGTTTAGGCAACCATACTCTCTGCTTTTTGTAAATCAACAGCTACTAGCTGACTTATACCTTTTTCTGGCATAGTTACCCCATAAAGTCTATTCATTTTAGACATCGTCAGGGCGTGGTGAGTTACAATAATAAATTTTGTATTAGTAATTTTAATTAGTTCTTCAAGTAAATTACAAAACCTTGTTACGTTAGCATCATCAAGAGGAGCATCAACCTCATCTAATACACAGATAGGAGATGGGTTAGTTAAAAAAACTGCAAAAATTAAAGATAAAGCAGTTAGCGCTTGTTCACCACCTGAAAGCAACGTTATTGATTGAAGCCTTTTGCCAGGAGGGCTAACTAGCATTTCCAACCCTGCTTCTAACGGGTCATCTGAATCGACTAATTCTAATTTAGCATTTCCACCATTAAAAAGTTTTGTATACACTTCATTAAATTTTCTATTAACTTTCTCAAAAGCCTCAATTAATCTTTCTCTTCCTTTTTGATTTAGCTCATTAATACTATCTTTTAATTTTACTATTGCTGTCACTAAGTCTGAACGATCTTGTTCCATTTTTTTAATTTCATCTTCATATTTGCTAGTTTCTTCATCAGCTTTTAAATTAACAGATCCTAAACTTTCTCTTTCTTGTTTTTTTTTATCTAAAGCATCTTCCTGATCAATAGCATTTGGCAATTCTTCAACACCATTTAAGTTAGAATTTTCTAAAATATTATCTTCAGATAAATTTAATTCAGAATTTATTCTATCTAATAAATCACTTTTTCTTTTTTGGAGACCTTCTATAGTTGCTCCCGAACTTGCTTTTCTCTCTCTAATTTGAATAGATTGTTCTTGAATTTCATTTAACTCAGTTCTCAATGTTTCTATTCTTTTATCAGTCTCTTCAATCACTATATCATTATCAATTTTTTCTTTATCAGAAATTCTTAAATTTTCAGAAATCTGTCCTTTTCTCTCTGCTTGAACTCTAGGTTGATTTTCTAATTTTTTTAATTGATCTGAAAGTTTATTTTTTCTTTCAATTAATTCTGCAACCATTTTTTCTGAATTTGATAATAAATTTTTCCAACTTTCAATTTCAGTTTCAATTGTTTTTATTCTTTCGTTACGTTTAATTGACTCATTTTTGATTGACTGATTTTTACTATATGCGTCAGCATATTTTTCTTGAAGTTGTTTTATATTTTGTGACTTCTCGTTTACGTTTAAAAGTTCCTGTCTACTTTTTTCATTTTTTAAATCATTTAAGAAATTATCAAGTTCCATATTACATCTGTCTAATAGGGTAACAGCTTGTTGGATTTCATTGCTATCAATTAATTCTTTTGCTCTATTTATAGAGTTTTTGACATTTTTAATTGGTCCTAAACTTATATTTATGCTTCCTTCTGCAATGTTGTTTACAACTTCATCTACTGCTTCTTGCTCTTTTTTTAGTTCCTTTTTAGCATTTTCTAAATCTTCATTAGATAGTTTTTCAGTTTCAAAATATTTAGAGTCTATTTCAATTAGATCTGCTTTTTCTTCTTTAAGTCTTTTTTCGTTAGAATTAGCATCTATTATAATTCCTCTTTCTCTGTTTATATCTTCATCTAGAGTGCTAATTGATTTATTAATAGACTCTATCTCATCTTGTATTCTAGTATTTTCCTCATCCAAACTTTGAAGCTCAAGATTTAGCCTTTGAATTCTAGACAAGTTTTCAATATTTTTTTCTCTAAGTGGAGATACTTTATCGGTTGCTATTTTAATTAAATTTTCAAGTTCAGCAATTTTATTATTGAATCCTTCTACTTCTCCTCCTGCTTCATTGTTAATCTCATTTTCAATTTTAATCTCTTTATCAATCTCTAATAATTTTAAATAATATAACCCTGCTTCAATTTTTTTAATTTCTTCAGAAATTAATTTGTATTTTGTAGCTTCTTCTGCTTGTTTTTGAAGATTGGCCAATTGTTTTTCTTGTTGTCTTCGTAATTCATCAGCTCTTTTAAGATTGTTTTCTGCGGCACCCAATCTTAGTTCAGCTTCATGCCTTCTTACATGTAAACCAGAAATTCCTGCGGCCTCTTCTAAAATTGCTCTTCGATCAGTCGGTTTTGCTGTTACTAAAGCTCCAATACGCCCCTGACTAATCATGGAAGGTGAGTGAGCTCCAGTCGATAGATCTGCAAAAAACATTTGAGCATCTCTAGCTCTTACTTCTTTATCATTAATATAAAATTTAGAACCTTTATCTTTTTCAATTTTTCTTCTAACACTTATTTGATCTAGATCTCGATATTGAACAGGTCCTTCATTGTTTTTATTTTCTACATCAATAGAAACTTCTGCAATATTCTTGGAAGCTTTATTGGAGGTACCATTAAAGATTACATCTTCCATTCCAGAGCCACGCATACTTTTTGCAGATGTTTCTCCCATTACCCATCTTAAAGACTCAACAATATTGGATTTCCCGCATCCGTTAGGACCCACTATTCCTGTTAGACCTTCTTCAATTAGAAAATTGGTTTTATCTGCAAAAGATTTAAATCCATTTAATTGGATTTTTTTAAACTCCATGCATTAACTTATATCAGTTTTTCTAGAGCTTTTTTTAAATTTTTATAAGTTAGAGTTTTTTCAAACTTTTTGTCATTTATGACTATAGTGGGAGTAGCATTTACTTTAAATTTTTTGACACCATCTATTCGGTCATTTAAAACAAAGTCTTCTATTTCTTTGTTATTTATACATTTTTCAAAATCTAGATCAAAACCTTCACTGACTAGGAATTTTTGAAGATTTTCATTTGCTTCTTTTACGGAACTGCCTTTAACCCATTTTTGCTGGTTGGCGTATAAACTATTTAAAATTGCCGAATCACCATCGTTTTTACATTGTGAAACTTTTGAAGCATTAAAGGCCGCAACATCTAATGGAAAATGTCTGAATTCAATTTTAGCTAAACCTGTATCAAGATATTCTTCTTTTAATTGAGGATATACATCTTTGTGAAAGTTTGCACAGTGACTACAAGTTAAAGACTCAAATGCGATTATAGTTATTTTTGCATCTTCATTGCCAACAAATATTCTTTTTATTTCTTCTGCATTAATACTTGAGATAGTGCTAAAAAATATAAGAGTAAAAGCTAAAATTTTTTTCATTTATTTTTAAATACCTTGGTTAATTCGATAAGTGATTTTTTTATTTTATCATTCTTAACATTATTAATTTTATCTTGGTATTTATTAATTGCGACATTTTCTTGTTTAGTTTCTTTCTTAGTAAAAATTTTTTGTTCATCATCAAAACTTATAAATTTAAGCTTTTCAACCACTGTATAACCAAAAAAGCTATTCATCTTGTCCATTATGTCTTTTTTTGAATATTCCATATCAACCTCATGGCCTCGTTTGACCATTATAAGCAAGGTGCTTACCCCAAACTTGTTCGCGTTTTTAAATGTTTTTGGGTAACAAACTTTAAACAAATCCTCACCAACTATATATTTCCAGTTACTTAATGTTTCAGAATAAATATGTCCTTTTTTATTTATAATTTTTTTTACATTCTTTGGCAAAGTGTCTTTGAATGATCTTAAACCTTGAATGGTTTTACTTCTCTGCTTAGTATTATCTTTAAATTGCATATGAAAGAATTAATAATAACAAATAAAATTCTCAATTGGTACGATATTCATAAAAGAACATTGCCCTGGAGAAAAAAAACATCCTCTAAAAAAAAGCAATATTATACCTTGGTTAGTGAGTTTATGTTGCAACAAACACAAGTTGCAACTGTTATTCCTTATTTTAATAGATTTATAAAATACATTCCAAACTTAGAAGTTCTTGCAAAATTTAATGATCAAAAATTAATTAAGCTGTGGGAGGGACTTGGTTATTATTCAAGAGTTAAAAATTTAAAAAAAACTGCACAAATTGTTATCAAAGATTTTAATAAAAATTTACCTAATAACTTTTTAGACCTTAAGTCACTTCCTGGAATTGGTGATTATACTGCAAGTGCCATTATGGCTATTGCATTTAACAAACCTTTTATTCCTTTAGACGGTAATATCGAAAGAGTTTTAAAAAGATATCTTTACTTAAAGAATGAAAATCAAATTCAAAAGGATAATTTGGTCAAACAAAAAAAAATATTTGGCACATCTCTAAGAGCTAGTGATTACGCTCAAGCATTAATGGAATTAGGAGCACTAATATGTAAACCAATTAATCCTTATTGTGAACAATGTCCTATTTCAGAAAAATGTAAATCTTATAAAAAAAAAGATTTTGTTTTGAATAAATTAAAAAAAAATAACAAAGAGAAATATTATTTACTTAATGTTTATAAAAAAGAGAAAAAATACTTATTAATTAAAAATAAGAATTTTAATTTTTTAAAAAATTTAGATATTTTCCCAATGGAAGAAATAGTTAAACCAAAAAACTTTGACTATAATTTAAATTTTAAAATGTCTAACATGAATATGAATATTAAAATTAAAACTAATAAGATCAAAAAACCTTTACCTTTTTCTTATTGGATTGATCCTAAAAAATTAGAAAAATATACACTGCCAACTTTTACTAAAAAAATTGTTTCATATTTAGAAAATCACTCATGAAAAAAATCGCAATAATTGGAGCGGGTATTTCTGGCTTATTTATCGCAAATTTATTTAAAGAAAATCAAGATTATCAGGTAACTATTTATGAAAAAAATACCTCAATTGATTTAGTTGAAGGATATGGAATACAGCTATCAACTAATAGTATCAAACTTCTTAATAAAATTGGATTTAATACTTTAGAAGATAGAGACAGATTTAACCCTGAGAAAATTGATTTTTATACAATTAAACCAGAAAAAAAAATATGCGATCTAAATATTTCAGATTTTAATTCTGAAGACTGCAAGTACACAACCCTTAAAAGATCTAAGTTAATTGAATTTTTAAAAGACAAATTAAATGAAAATATAATTAAGTATAATCACTGCATTGAACAAATTGAAAAAAATAATGATCAAATATATTTAACTTTTAATGGAAACAATAAAGCAATTTGTGACCATTTAATTATTTCTGATGGTGTTTTTTCAAAAGGAAAATCATTAATTTCCAATAATGAGATAAAGCCCTCATATAATAATTCCATTGCCATAAGGGGCAATATTTCAAGAAATAAACTTAAGAATTTAAATGAAAATAATATTTCATTATTTATGGGGCATAATTTTCATTATGTGATTTATCCAATAAAAAAAGCGCATGAAAATTATAATTTTATTGGAGTTTTAAAATATCAATTAACAGAAAAAGAGCTCAGTAATTACAGTCTTTTTAAAGAAGAAACTTTCATTAAAGGTATTAAACATAAACTACTAAATGAGTTTTCAACAACTATTTTAGAAAATATTGATAATATTAAGTGCTTCCCAGTTTTTGTAAGCAAAGGCTATCTTAAACCAGGTAAAAATATCTTTTTACTTGGAGATGCATTTTTTGCTTTTCCTCCTTCATTTGCTCAAGGAGCATCACAATCGATTGAGGGGGCATCAGATTTATTTAATAATATAATAAATAATGAAAAAAACTTTTATGACAATAGAGTTGCAAAAGTAAAAATGATTAATAACAGATCAAAATTAAATCAATTTGCATTTCATGTCTCCAATCCACTTATGGTTTTTTTTAGAAATATTAGCTTAAAGTTATTAACAAAGAATAAGAAATTTTTAGAAAATTATTTGGGTAAGATTTACAAGAATTAATTTTTTGCAATTAATCTTTGTCTTAGATAATCAATTGGATGTGTTCTTCCGTTGATATCACAATGCCAATAAGTCCAACCGTTACAACTTTCAGCACCTAAGATAGTAGCTGCAACTTTATGTATAGAGCCTTCGGCCTGATTATGTTTAATGCTACCGTCAGCCATAATTCTTGCAGTTATTTTCTTTTTATTATCAAAAATGTTAGTGCCAGGTTTGATTATTCCTAGTTCAACAAGCGAGCCAAAAGGTATTCTTGGTTTTGATCTATTATTTTTAAGTGTATCCAGCAAGTCATCTTCAATAGGTTTTGTATTTTTTAATCTTTGTTCCGCTGCCTTAAAATAACTTTTTTCTTTTTCAATACCAAAATAATTTCTACCCAATTTCTTTGCAACTGTTGCTGTAGTTCCAGATCCTAAAAATGGATCTAAGATCATGTCATTTTTATTAGAGGATGCTAATAATACTCTGTGAAGAAGAGACTCTGGTTTTTGTGTTGAGTGTACTTTTTTGCCATTTTTCTTAAGTCTTTCAGATCCATTACAAATTGGTAAATTCCAATTAGATCTCATTTGAAGATCGTCGTTTAAACATTTTAATGATTGATAATTGAATGTGTATTTTGATTTTTCACTTTTTGAAGCCCAAATTAAAGTTTCATGCGCATTAGTAAACCTTGTCCCTCTAAAATTAGGCATAGGATTATTTTTATTCCAAATGACATCATTTAAAATCCAAAAACCTAAATTTTGTATTGCTGTACCAACTCTAAATATATTGTGATAACTCCCAATAACCCAAATAGCTCCATTTTTTTTTAAAATTCTTTTACATTCTGACAACCATTGATAAGTGAAGTCATCATATTTTTTAAAATTTTCAAATTGATCCCATTTATCGTTTACCGCACTAACTTTTGAACGATCTGGTCTAGTCAACTCACTTTTTAACTGTAAGTTGTATGGAGGGTCTGCAAAAATTAAATCAAAAGTTTCGCTTGGAATTTTTTTTAATTCTTCGAGACTGTCGCCGTTAATAATCTTATTTTTAAATTCACTATTCATTTGTAAAAATTAATTAGACTCCAGATGGATTCTTCAGTCAACCTAGGATTGAATTATTTGGATTCGATATGTGTTCAGTGAATAGTAGACAACTATATATTGTGTGTCTTCAATCTAGATATTGGGGAAAAAGTTTTTCTGTGATGCTTGTTAATACCAAGTTTTTTAATTGCCTTCAAATGTTGTTTCGTTCCATAGCCAAAATTTTGATCCCAACCATATCCTTTATTATTTTTAGCAAGTGCAGATATAAATTTATCCCTTGAAACTTTGGCAATTATAGAAGCGGCAGAGATAGAGGGAATTTTTTGATCACCTTTTATGACAGCTTTTAAATTATAATTTTTTAAATCTGGAAGTTTATTTCCATCAATTAAAATATGAGATGGTTTTATTTTAAGTTTTTTTATCGCTCTTTTCATTGCCAATAAACTTGCTTGTAATATATTTATTTTATCTATCTCTTTAACTGAGGCTTTACCAACGGCCCAAGTTGAATTTTTTTTAATGTAATTAGATAATAACTCTCTTTTATCTTTAGCAATTGATTTAGAGTCTTTAAGTAATTTTATATCAATTGAACTATTTAGAATTACTGCAGCAGCATAAACAGGACCCATTAGACTTCCTCTTCCAACTTCATCAACTCCTGCAGTAATTTTCATTAAATATTTATTTTTAAATCTTGAATTTTTTGTCTAATTCTTTTCAAATCCTCCCAAGAATATTTTTTATTTTCTGGAAATCTGATTAAATATGATGGATTGAACGTAATCATTACTGGATAGGTTTTATTTTTTAATATCACTTCTTTCCATTTTCCTCTTTCAGAAGATATTTTAGTATTTATACCTGTAACAGCTTCCATTGCAGAACTTCCCATTAAAATAACAATTTTTGGGTTAATAATAGATATGTGTTCTTTAAGAAAAACTGAGTATCTTTTAACTTCCATAGATGTAGGTTTTCGATCTTCCGGTGGTCGAAAATTTATTGCATAACTACAATAAATATCTTTTCTTTTTATATTAATCGCTAAAAGCATTTTGTTTAATAGTTCACCAATTTCTCCCTTAAATGGCATGCTGGATTTATCTTCTTCAATTCCTGGAGCTTCACCTATGAGCATAATAGAACTGTTTATATTGCCATCCCCCAAAACAAGATTTTGTGAATTATTTTTTAGATTACAATTTTCAATTGAATTTATTTGCTTTTTCAAACGATTGAGCAATTCAGTTTTATCAGTTTGATTTTCTTCTAAAATAGTTTCTGTAAACTTAAATCTATTGATAGGCTTATTTTTAAATACAAAATTTGGTTCTATTGTATTTATTAATTCTTCGTCGAATTTGCCTTTTTGATTTATCACTTTTTTAGTCATACAATGATTAAATGTTTAATAAACTAATAAAACTATTTGTTATTCTAGGTCTATTCTATCAGACACCAGTATATTCTAAAAGTGCTAGTTTTAATGAGTTTAATTCAAGAGATTTATCAAATTATTTTTCAGGAATTATTGCGTTTGAAAATAAGGATAATTCTGATGCATTAAAATTTTTTAACGCATCTAAGGTATTGTTAAATAAACACGATGCTTATTTAAAACGATATTCTTTTTCTTTAGTTTTAGAAAATAAAGTCGCTCAAGCTATTAATGTAATTAAAAATAGTAGCAATAATGAAAATTTAGATTTTTTTGAAGCTTATCTACTTTTAATAGCTGATAGTTTGAAAAAGAATAATTTAAATCAAGCAGAAAAGTATTTAAATCTAAGTTTACAATTTCAGAATGAAAATAGATTTAATTTTGTAATATATGAAACATTAAGACAATATCTCTACACTTTTAAAAATAAAAAAACTTTATTTAATAAAAAAAATTTTGGTAATATCTCAATTATAAATCAAGCATTTCTAAGATGTTATTTGAAAAAAGAAAATACCAGATCATCTTTTTTAAATTTAATAAATAATCCTGATGGAGATTATTCAAGATATATATTTTTTTATATAAATTATTTGATCGAAAATAATCAAATTGAAGAAGCTAAAGCAGTTACCGATCAACTTGAATATATCAACTCTACACTTCTCTTATCCCAAAGCAAAAGCTGGGTAGATGGTAAAAAATTTAAAGAATTTGGTAAAATTTTTTCATGCAATAATCACAATGATATTGTCAGTGAGTTTTTATTTTTAATTTCTAATTTGTACTCCTCTCAAGAGGATATTGAAAAATCAAATTTCTATTTAAATCTTTCTAATTATTTAAATCCGAAATTTATTTTAAACTCATCACTTGTTGCTGAAAATTTTTACTTAAATGGAGAATATGACAAGGCAAAAAAAATATTAAGTATTTTTGATAAGAAATATGAATTTTATTATTGGTTTAGGCTTAAAAAAGAAGCTCAAATAATTATTAAAGATAAGGGGTATGAAGAAGGGATAGATTATTTAAGCTCAAAATTTAGTAAAATTAAAAATC
>JAYOZQ010000002.1:0-7290 GCA_038154225.1 Candidatus Pelagibacter sp. | reverse complement strand
GGGTATGAAGAAGGGATAGATTATTTAAGCTCAAAATTTAGTAAAATTAAAAATCCAAACGAGAAGATTGTTTTTGATGTTGCAAATTTTTATAAAAATTCAAAAAATTACGAAAAAGCAATTGAATATTATACTAAAATTATTTCATCCTTGGATGATAACTCAGAGATCAAATCTGATTTATTATATAGAAGAGGTGGCAGTTATGAACGATTAGGGGATTATCAAAAAGCTGATGAAGATTTAAAATATTCATTAAAAATTAATCCAGATGATGCTTATGTTTTGAATTACTTAGCCTATTCATGGTTAGAGCGGGATTATAAAATTGATCAAGCAATGGAAATGTTAGAAAAAGCATATGCTCTAAGAAGTAATGATCCTTATATTACAGACTCGATAGGGTGGGCGTATTATTTAATAGAAAATTATATTGAAGCAGAAAAATATATTAAAAAAGCAGTTGAACTAATGCCCGAAGATCCAACTGTTAATGATCACTATGGCGATATTTTATGGAAATTAAATAGAAATATTCAAGCCAGATATTTTTGGAACTATGTCCTAAGTTTAGATGACGCAGATGAAGATATTAAAAAAAAGATAAATATAAAAATTATAGAAGGTCTCCATAATTCTTGATGAAAATCTATGAAGTAAAATCATTTGCTAAGATCAATTTAGCTTTACATGTTACTGGCAAACTTGCCAACCTTCACAAAATTGAGAGTGTTGTTAATTTTATCGACTTACATGATAAGATATTTATCAAAAAAATTGATAGTAATAAGCACGATATTTCTTTCATAGGTAATTTTTCAAAAAATATAAAAAAAGATAATACGGTTAGTAAACTATTTAAAGTTTTAGAGGACAAAAAAATTTTAAATAATAAAAAATTTCAAATTAAGATTAAAAAAAATATCCCTCACGAAGCAGGTCTTGGAGGAGGGTCAATGAACGCCGCTACAATTCTAAATTTCTTAATTCAAAAAAAATTTATTAAGATTAATCAAAAAAAAATTATACAAATTTCAAAATTAATAGGCTCTGATGTAATTTTGGGTATTAATCCAAAGAGTGCAATTTTATCATCAAATGGGATTGTTAAAAAATTTTCAAAAACTTCAAGGTTTAATATTTTACTTATCCGTCCAAATTTTGGATGCTCTACAAAAAAAATTTACTCAGGAGTAAAAGATTTTAGTAAACCTATAATGAATAATCCTCGAAAAAATATGATGAATTTAAAGTCTTTGTTAAAATATAAAAATGATTTAGAAAAAATTGCATTTACAAAGTACCCAAAGCTTAAAATATTAAAATCTTTTTTAGAAAATTTAAACCAACCCTTATTTGTAAGAATGACTGGATCTGGTTCAGTTATAGTTGCGTATTATCAAAAAAAACAAGATTGCAAATTAGCAAAAGTTAGATTTAAAAGAAAATTTAAAAATTATTGGTGCAATATATCAAAAACTATATAAATTTTATTTTTTTGTGCTATATGAAAGCAAGATTGGGGCGTAGCCAAGTGGTAAGGCACTGGTTTTTGGTACCGGCATCCTAGGTTCGAATCCTAGCGCCCCAGCCATATATGGATAACTTTTTAGATAAAATTTTTTTTAGATCTCGTAATCTTGATTATATAAGTCAAAATCTTATTGATTTAACAAATCAAACTCCTGCAAATAAAATTTTTGAAGCACTTAATTCTTACTCTCATAATAGTGAAGTGAGATACGTCGGAGGTTGTGTAAGAAAGATTATTAAAAAACAAATTGTTGATGATATTGATTTAGCCACAAATTTAAAACCTAGTGAAGTTTGTGATGCTCTTAAAAAAAAAGAAATTAATTTTTATGAAACTGGTATTGAGCATGGAACAGTAACTGCAATAATCGATAATAATAAATATGAAATTACTTCATTGAGAAAAGATATTTCTACAGATGGACGACATGCAAAAGTAGAATTTTCTATTGATTGGAAGGAAGATGCAGCCAGAAGAGATTTTTCGATTAATTCAATTTATTCAGATAAAGATGGAAATTTGTTTGATCCTTATAATGGTAAGAAAGATCTTGAAGAAGGTAACGTTAATTTTATTGGAGATGCAGAAAGTAGAGTTAAAGAAGATTATTTACGTATTCTTAGATACGTGAGATTTTTCATAAATTACTCTAATCAAAGCCATGATCCAAAAATAATTAAGATTATCAAAAGAAATATTGGTGGTGTTTCCAAATTATCATCAGAGAGATTGTTAGATGAATTCAAAAAATTAACAAAATCAAATGCATTCTTAAAAATATTTAATGACAAAACTTGTTTAGAGTTAATAAAAATAATTTTCCCTCAACTTACAAACTTAGATAATTTTATGAAATTAAATTCTCATGCTAAAGAAAATTTATCTAAAGTTGATTTTATTTTTCTATTGTCATTAATGATAGTTGATGGAACAGATAATACTGATTATTTTATTTATAAATTTAATTTATCTAAAAAAGATCAAAAAAGATTAAAGTCAATTAATTTTTTTTATAAAGAAAATGTGAATGTTAAATATTTTAATGAAAAGAACTTTAATAAAATTTTTTATTATAATGGCAAACAAACTGTACTTGATATTATTAATTTTAAATTATTCTCTTCTGTTAAAGTTGAAAAAAAATTATTAAAATTAATAGAAATTTATAAAAATAAAATTCTTCCTACTTTTCCAATAAGCGCAAAAACCATAATGGCAAAATATAATATTCCTGAAGGAAAGATATTAGGTAACAAACTTAAGTTGATAGAGGAAACATGGGTTCAAAATAGTTTCCAAATCTCAGAAAAACAAATTCAAAAAATTATTAAAAGTTAAATATATTTTACGTCTTTTATTTCAAAATTTTTAACTCCAGCAGGAGTCGTGATTTCCACTAGATCATTTTTATTTTTCCCAATTAGACCTTTGCCTATTGGTGATTGGAAAAAAATTAGCTTTTGTTTTAAATCAGCTTCGTCTTTGCCAACAATTTTATAGTTAATTTTTTCACCATTATCTAAGTTCTCTAAAAATACCGTAGAACCAAAGATTATTTTTCCATCATTATTTAATTTTGTAACATCGATGACGTTAGCTCTTGCAATAATATCATTTATCTCTGTTATTCTTCCTTCGTTGTGAGATTGTTCTTCTTTTGCAGCATGGTATTCTGCGTTTTCTTTAAGATCTCCATGTGATCTTGCTTCTGCAATTGCAGCTACAATCTCAGGTCTCTTTTTTTCTTTTAAAAAAACTAATTCTTCTTTTAGTTTATTCAATCCATTCAATGTTATTGGCTCTTTATCCATTTATTATTTCCATTTGGCAACTGGAGGTAACGACATTAATATACCTTCAACATTTCCACCAGTTTGTAAACCAAATTTAGTTCCTCTATCATATAATAAGTTAAATTCAGCGTATCTGCCTCTTTTAATATACTGCATCTCCTTATCTTTTAAAGTCCATTTTTTTTTAATTTTATTTTCTATAATGCTATTAAATATCATTTGAAATGTAACTCCAACGTCTCTTACAAATTTAAAATCTTTTTCAAAGTTATCTTTTTTATAATCAAAAAAAATGCCACCTATTCCTCTTGCTTCATTCCTATGTGGTAAGAAAAAATATTCATCACACCATTTTTTATATTTTTTATAATAATTTTTATTGTGACGATTACACATTTTTTTTAAAGATTGATGAAATTTGTTTTTTTCCCTATCATCTTTAATAGCTGGAGTTACATCCATACCACCCCCAAACCAATTTTGAGTAGTGCAGATGTATCTAGTATTAAAATGCATTGCTGGAATATGTGGATTTTGCATGTGCATTACAATTGAGATACCTGAAGCCCAAAATCTTGGATCTTTACTAGCTCCAGGAATATTTTTTTGAAATTTTTTTGGAAATTTTCCATAAACTTTTGAAAAGTTTACTCCCACTTTTTCAAAAACTTTTCCATTTGTGATAATTCTATATTCACCACCACCCTCATCTTTTATTTTACTTCTTTGCCATGAGGTTGATTTAAATTTTATTTTATTTTTTTCTAATCTGCTAATATCGTCACAGATCGCATTTTGAAGTAGTTTGAACCAATTACTTGCTAAATCTTTTTTAATTTCAATATCCATTTTATAATAATTTAGTTTGTCTTAAACTTTCTGCCAAAACAATTGCAACAGAAGATGCAATATTTAAAGATCTGGCATTTTCATTCATAGGTATTTTTAAACGATCACTAATTGATTGGTGAATGCTTTCTGGTACACCAGCACTTTCTCTACCAAATAATATTGTGTCATTTTTTTCAAATTTAAACTTTAAGTATGATACAGAAGCCTTTGTGGTCATTAATACTACTCTTTGATTCTTTTTTGCTTCAAAAAACTTTTCTGCACTTTGATGTATCTCAATTTTATTTAAATCCATGTAATCCATTACTACTCTTTTAAACCTTTTATCACTTAGATGAAAACCACATGGCTCGATGATTTCAAGTTTAGCTCCTAAACAAGCGCAAGTTCTTATTATTGCTGCTGTATTTTGAGGAATATCTGGCTCATACAATGCAATATTAGGTCTCTGGCTCATAAATTATGTGTCATTCTTTCAGTAGAAAAAAAACTATTATCTTATAAGAAATCGTATATTAAGTAATTTTTTAACAATAATATTTAAAAAAATGTCAGATAAAAAGCCAAAAAGAAGAGAGTTTTTATTCACGGCATCTTATGCTGTTGGGGCAGTTGGTGTTGGAGCGGTAGTTTGGCCGTTAGTAGATCAAATGAATCCGGATGCTTCAGTGAAAGCATTAGCAAGTACAGAAGTTGACGTAAGTTCTGTAAAACCAGGAAACACAATAACAGTTCTTTGGAGAGGAAAACCAGTTTTCATTAGAAGAAGAACTCAAGAAGAAATTTCAGAAGCTAGATCAGTTAAAATGGAGGATTTAATTCATCCTGAAAAAGATGAAGATAGAGCTAAAAATCCTGAGTGGTTAGTCATGCTTGGAGTTTGTACTCACCTAGGTTGTGTGCCATTAAATGATAAAGGTGATTATGATGGATGGTTCTGTCCATGTCACGGTTCACATTATGATACATCTGGTAGAATAAGAAAAGGACCTGCGCCATTAAATATGGAAATTCCAAAATACGAGTTTGTTAACGCTAATACAATTAAAATTGGATAATTAATATTATGAGTGATCACGAATATACACCTTCATCAAAAGTTGGAAAATGGTTTAACGATAGACTTCCACTTTTAACCTTAGCAAATCACTTAACAGATTATCCCACTCCTAAGAATTTAAATTATTGGTGGACATTTGGTGGAATTCTAACTTTTTGTTTAATAACTCAAATTGTAACTGGTTTAACACTTGCAATGCATTACATAGCTCATGCTGATATGGCTTTTGAAAGTGTTGAGCATATCATGAGAGATGTTAATTATGGTTGGTTGATAAGATACATTCATGCAAATGGAGCATCTATGTTTTTCTTAGCAGTCTATATTCATATATTTAGATCTTTATTTTATGGATCTTACAAATCTCCAAGAGAAATTATTTGGATAATTGGAATAATTATTTATCTATTAATGATGGCAGCTGCATTTATGGGTTACGTATTACCTTGGGGTCAAATGAGTTTCTGGGGAGCAACAGTTATTACAAATTTATTTAGTGCAATACCATTAGTAGGTGAGGGTATAGTTACTTGGTTATGGGGTGGCTACTCTGTAGACAACCCTACTTTAACAAGATTTTTTACACTTCATTATTTAATTCCTTTTTTAATTTTGGGATTAGTAGTTTTACACATTTGGGCGTTACATGTTCCAGGGAATAATAATCCTGTTGGAATTGATATAAAGAAACCTTCAAAAGATACAGTACCGTTTCATCCATACATTGTTATTAAAGATGGATTTGCATTATTGATGTTTATGATCGTTTTTGCCTTCTTTGTTTTTTATTCACCTAATATCCTAGGTCATGCTGATAATTATATTGAAGCTAATCCAATGGTAACACCCGCTCATATTGTTCCTGAATGGTATCTATTACCTTTTTACGCAATTTTAAGATCTGTTCCTGACAAGTTGCTTGGAGTTGTAGCAATGCTTTCAGCAATTTTAATTTTAGCAGTACTACCATGGTTAGATACTTCAAAAATTAGATCTGCAGTGTTTAGACCTTTATACAAACAGTTCTACTGGATACTTGTAGCTGATGTTTTAATTTTAGGATACATGGGAGCTATGCCAGCAGAGGGGCTTTACTTATTAATTGCGAGAGTAGCTACAGCATATTATTTCCTTCATTTCTTAGTAATCTTACCAGTATTAGGATTTAAGGAAAAAACATTGCCTATTCCATTAAGTATAACCGAACCTGTTCTTGGGGGCTCTGCAAATTTAGCAATGGCTAAAAATAAAGAAAGTATAGAAAAATAAAGTGAGAAACTTAGTTAAATTATTTTCAATTTTAGTCTTATTTTTTTTTACAGTTACTCAATCACAATCAGCTGAAAAAGTTGATTATTTAAAAACTGATTGGAGCTTTAAAGGTTTATTTGGAAAATTTGATAGGGGTGCATTACAAAGAGGGTACCAAGTTTACACAGAGGTTTGTGCATCGTGTCATTCAATGAAATATGTAAGTTATAGGAATTTAGGTGAAAAAGGAGGGCCAGAGTTCTCTGAAGCCGAAGTTAAGGCTATTGCTGCTTCATTTGAATTAACAGATGGACCAAATGCAGATGGTGAAATGTTTACAAGACCAGCAAAACCATCAGACAAATTTGTAATGCCATATGAGAATGTTAAAGCAGCTCAAGCAGCTAATGGTGGCGCTTATCCTCCAGATATGTCTGTTCTTGTTAAAGCTAGAGGAGGTGGGGTAGACTATATTTATTCTTTGCTTCAGGGCTATGAAGATCCACCAAGTGGGGTAACTTTAGACGATGGTGTTTATTACAACAAATATATGTATGGAAATAAAATTAGGATGGCAGCTCCACTTTCAGATGATCTTATAGAGTACGGAGATGGAACAAAGGCAACAGTTGAACAAATGTCTAAAGATGTTACAACATTTTTAATGTGGGCAGCTGAACCACATCTAGAGTCTAGACACCAAATGGGTTTTAAAGCAATTATTTATTTGATTATTTTAACTATCTTAGTTTATTTCAGTATGAAAAAAATATGGTCACGTGTTGAATCTGAAGTTTAAT
>JAYOZQ010000001.1:1822-25955 GCA_038154225.1 Candidatus Pelagibacter sp. | reverse complement strand
CTGGAGAAATTTCTGGAGGAATAGAAATTATTGGAGCAGGCCAAGGTTTTACAACTCCTCCCTTTCCTGAAGTTGGAAATCTAGAAGCTCGTGGTGAGTTTTTTTATTTTTTAAGTTTTATTGTCTTAATACTTACTTTTGTGTCTGTGAAAGCGATTTACTCAACTCGATTTAAGTTAATTCTTAATGCAATAAGAGACAACGAAGACAAAGCAGAAGCAATGGGTATTCAAACAATGAAGTATAAAATTATTGGTTGGATGATATCAGCTTTCTTTTGTGGTCTAGCTGGAGGTATCATGGGTGGATTAGTTGGTTACATTGACTCAACTGATGTTGCATTTGATGGAAGAGAGATGGGCGTGTTCATGGTTTTGATGGCAATTTTAGGAGGCAAAGGAACTTTATGGGGGCCGATTATAGGTGCAACTATATTTCATATATTTAAAGAAGGTTTTTGGACATTCTTCTTAGGTTGGCAGTACGTTGCTCTTGGAGTTTTGATTGTTGTGATAGTAATTTATTTCCCAGAGGGGATTATGGGATGGTTAAGAGAAAAATATCCAGAAAGATTTGGTGAAGTTGTTGATGAGGCAGACCGAAAAGCACAGGTAGAACTTAAATGAGTATTTTAGAAGTTAGCAACGTAAGTAAATCTTTTGGTGGAGTTAAAGCCAACGTTGATATTTCAATGAATGTAGAAAAAGGAAAAATTGTTGGTTTAATCGGACCAAATGGATCGGGAAAAACAACATTATTTAATTCTATTGTTGGAACTTACCCAATTGATAACGGTTCAATAAAATTTAATGGAAAAGAAGTATCAGAATTGCCAGTACCAGTGATAGCAAAACTTGGTTTATTGAGAACCTTTCAACAAACTAGAATCTATGGAAAATTAAATTGCGTAGAAAATATGCTTATTAGCCACAAAGATAGTGATGCAAATATAATGAGTATTTTTTCTAAAATTCCAAAAGACCTTACCGAAAGAGCTGAAAATTTATTAAACTTTGTTGGTTTATATCAAAAAAGAAAACTGAGAGCAGGAGATTTATCTTTTGGCCAGCAAAAATTATTAGAACTTGCTATGGCTTTAATGAACGAACCAGAAATGTTGTTATTAGATGAGCCTACTGCAGGAATTAACCCTACATTGATTAATGGAATTATAGATAGGTTAATTAAAGTAAATCAGGATTTTGGAATAACTCTTTTAGTCATAGAGCATAACATGAGAGTTATTATGCAATTAGCGGAAGATATTTTTTGTTTAGCGCATGGTAAAATGCTAGCCAATGGATCTCCGGATGAAATTAAAAATGATAAGCGTGTAATTGATGCGTATTTAGGAGCTCAATAATGTCAAATCAATATGAAGTACTAGGAAAAGCTCCAACAGCAGATGATTTAAAAAAATTATCAGCAGATGATATTCATTTAACGATTAAAGGTTTAAATGCTGGGTATGGTAAAATGGAAATTTTGCATAATTTTGATTTATTTGTAAATAAAGCTCAGTCTCTATGTTTAATCGGACCTAACGGTGCGGGTAAATCTACAATACTTCATTCAATATATGGATTTACCAACATATTTTCAGGCCAAATTGAAATTGATGGAAAAGAAATTACAAATTTATCACCAGCAGAAAAATTAAAATCAGTAGGTATAGCATACATTCTTCAAGATAATTCAGTTTTTCCAGATATGACGGTGGAAGAAAATTTATTAATGGGTGGATATATCAAAGATAAAACTGACGAGTCTTACGAAGAAGCAGAAAAGATTTTTGAAAAGTATGAAAGATTAAGAAATCGAAGAAATCAACCTGCTAAAGTTTTATCTGGTGGAGAAAGAAGATTGTTAGAAATATCACGAGCATTAGTGATGAAACCATCAGTACTATTAGTAGATGAGCCATCAATTGGATTAGAGCCAAGATATATTGATATGGTTTTTGAAATTTTAAAAGATCTTCAACAAAACGAAAAAAAAACAATAATACTTGTAGAACAAAATGCTAAAAAAGGTTTAGAATTTGCTGATATAGGATACGTTTTAGTTTCAGGCCAAACAGCTATTGCTGGAAAAGGTGATGAATTATTAAGTAATCCTGATGTAGGCAGACTATTTCTTGGCGGTTAATGATCAATAAAGAATTTTTCTTTAAAGGGTTTAAATCTATTTTAGCTCTAGATAGTCCAGCGATAGCACTTGGATGTTGTTTCATTGCGATTGGGGCGCTTCTTAAAAATTTAGGATTTAATATTCAAGAAAGTATTTTTTCAACAATGCTTACATATGCCTTACCTGGCTCTTTGGTAATGGCAGAGTCATTATTAGTTGGAGCATCTTTACTAAATATATTTTTAGCAGTTTGGTTTGTTAATGCTCGATTATATCCACTGACTGTTTCTTTGTTTCCATTAATGATGCACAAAAGTCAACCAAAGTGGAAATATTATTTTTCTTGTCATTTTATTGCGGTGTCTGCTTGGCTGATAATGAAAAATAATTATAAAAATATTGAAAAAAAACATAGGATCGATTTTTGGATTGGTATTGGTACAGGAACATGGACTACTGCTGTCATTGGAACATTTATTGGATTTTATGCATCAGATTATTTAGATAAAAATATAATGATTGGGTTAGCAATTCTAAATCCAATTTATTTTTTATGCATGATGGTCGGTACAATGAAAACTATTCAAATAACAGCGTCCGTAATATTAGGTTTTTTATTGGGTCCAATATTTTATTTTTTATCACCTGAATGGTCTATTTTACTTGGTGGATTAGTCGGTGGAACTATTGCTTATATTATAGGAGAGTTAAATGTCAGTTAGTGTAGTACTTGCAATTTTAGTAACATCATTAGCAACTTTTTCTTCTAGATTTTTAGGAGTAGTTTCCTCAGAAGGAATAAAGGAAACTTCAAAATTATTTAAATGGTTTAATTGTTTAGCATATTCAACTTTAGCAGCATTGATTGCTAGGACAATTATTTTTCCTGTAGGAGTTTTGTCAGAAGCAAGTTACATTAGTAGAGCCGCAGTAGTATTATTTTGTTTATTTATTTTCTTTATTTCCAAAAGAAATTTTGTTTATCCAACTGTAATTTCTGCTATCATGATGGCCTTATTGAGTGAGTATATATAATGAAAAAAATTTCTGGGTTAACAATTTCAGAACATAATAATTCAAAAAGAATAATCAATATTGAGATAGAAGATGAGATTATTGAAAAACTAATTTTTCCTTTTAATAAATTTGATTTAACTGCACTCGAGTTAAAGCCATTTACTAGATTTACTATTGCAAAAAGTTTAGATGATTTAACTGACAACAAGTTAAGTCGATTATTGAATGAAATTTTAAGAGATAGGTCTACAGGATGCTTTATAATTGGACCCAAAAATATAACCTCAAAAATAAATGATAATTTTTTAGTAAAACTATCTACAGCTATTGCTCATTTAATTGGTGTGCCTAATCATGACTCAATGGCTGGAAAATATTATGCAAGATTTGTTGTTAAACATGAAGATAAAAGTGACTCATACTTAAGAAAAGCATATAGAAATATGGATCTTCACACTGATGGAACTTATGTAAATGAAGTTACAGATTGGCTGCTTATGTCAAAAATCGATGAACAAAATGTGCAAGGAGGCGAAACAGCAATGTTACATCTTGATGACTGGGAACATTGTGAAGATATGTTTAATGACCCAATTGGAAAACAAAATTTTGTTTGGGGATCACCAAAAAGTAAAAATGTAGATTATAAAGTGGAACACCCAGTTTTTTCAACAGATGAAAATGGAAAACCCAATATTTCTTATATAGATCAATTTCCAGAACCAAAAAACATGGCTCAAGGAAATTTTTTACAAAGATTATCTGATGCTTTAGAGGGTAGTAAGAATAAAACTATTACAAAATTACCAGTTGGTTCTTCAATAATTGCTAATAATTACTTTTGGCTTCATGGTAGAAAACCTTTTAAAGAAAATGAGGAATTAAGTAGAGAATTATTAAGAATTAGAGGCTCTTTTTTTATTAATTAATTCAATATAATCAATATAAAGTAACCAAAATTTATGAATTTAGGATTTATTGGTACAGGTAAAATAACGTCATCAGTAATTACGGGTATTTGTAATTCAAAAATCTCATATAAAAAGATTTTAATATCACCTCGAAATAAAAATATAGCCAGAAGTTTAAAGCAAAAATTTAAAAAGGTAATTATTGCTAAAGATAATCAGCAAATAATTGATAATTGTGATTGGGTGTTTTTAGCAGTTACACCTTCGGTAGGTGAGTTGATAATTAAAGATTTGAAATTTAGAAAAGGTCAAACAGTAATTAGTTTTATTTCTACAATCACTTTGTCTCAATTGAAAAAAGCAATAAAAGTTAATATTAAAATTGTAAGAGCTATACCATTACCGCCGATATCATTAAAAAAAGGTCCAGTTCCTATTTGCCCACCTAATAAAAAAGTAAAAGCTTTTTTTGATAAAATTGGAACAACAGTTGAAATTAAAAATGAAAAATCATCTATTAACTTTTGGTCTACATCAGGAATGATGGCACCTTTTTATCAATTGTTAAGCTCTATGACAGATTGGCTAGTTAAAAAAGGAGTTAAAAGAAATAATGCTCAAAAATATATTACTTCTTTATTTTTAGCATTATCACAAGATGCTGTTGTTAATTCCAAAAAAGATTTAAAATTTTTAGTTAAAGAATCTCAAACGCCTAAAGGTTTAAATGAACAGGGTGTTAAAGAATTAACTAAAGCAGGTTTTTACAAGTCATTAGAAAAAACATTAAACAGTATCCATAAAAGATTAAATAAATAAATTTAATGTCAGAACATATTTTAGAAATTAATAACCTTTCAAAATATTTTGGAGGGCTCGCTGCTGTTTCTGATTGTTCTTTAAAAGTTAAAAAGGGAACCATTACAGGAATTATAGGTCCAAATGGATCTGGTAAAACAACCTTGTTTAATTTAATTGCTGGTAATTTAAAATCATCAAGTGGATCAGTAACTTTTGATCAAGAAAATATAACGGATGTTCCATCTTATGAGTTGTTTTCAAAAGGATTATTAAGAACCTTTCAAATAGCTCATGAGTTTTCAAATTTATCAGTGTTAGAAAATTTAATGATGGTTCCAGGAAATCAATCTGGAGAAAAATTAATGACAGCATTGTTAAAGCCAAAACTTGTTGCTGAAGAAGAAGCAATAGTTAAAGAAAAAGCTAAAGAGGTTGTTGATTTTTTAAATTTAGGTCATTTAACCAATGAACTTGCTGGTAATTTATCAGGAGGTCAAAAGAAACTTTTAGAACTTGGTAGAACCATGATGGTGGACGCTAAATTAGTTTTACTTGATGAAGTAGGTGCTGGTGTAAATAGAACTTTACTTAAAGATCTTGGAACAGCTATTGAAAAACTTAATAAAGAAAAAGGCTATACATTTTGCATGATTGAGCATGATATGGAATTTATTGGCAGATTATGTGATCCTGTAATAGTTATGGCAGAAGGTTCTGTTTTATTTGAGGGCACCGTTGAAGATGCTAAAAAAGATGAAAAGGTGATTGAAAGTTATTTAGGCAGAGGTTCAAAACTAAAGGATCATAATTAATGGCATATTTTGAGGGAAATGGAATGACAGGCGGTTATGGTAATGGACCTGATATCATTAATTCTTGTACTGTGAATGTCAATAAAGGTGAAATAGTTTCAATTCTTGGACCTAATGGTGCTGGAAAATCAACAGCTATGAAGGCAATGTTGGGTTTGCTAAACTTAAAATCTGGGTCAGTAGTCATAGACGGTAAAGATATTTCAAAACTATCTCCACAAGATAGAGTTAAAGAAGGAATTTCATTTGTACCTCAAACAAAAAATGTTTTTGCAGGAATGACTGTTGAAGAAAATTTAGAAATGGGTGCTTTTCTTATTAGTGAAGAAATTAAAGACACTATTGAGGAAATTTATAACTTATTTCCTATTCTAAAAGAAAAACGAAACCAATTTGTTGGTGAATTATCAGGTGGTCAAAGACAGCAAGTGGCTCTCGGTCGAGCACTCATGATTAAACCAACGGTTCTTATGTTAGATGAACCTACGGCTGGGGTTTCACCAATTGTAATGGATGAATTATTTGATCATATAGTAAAAGTTAAAAGAACTAATGTTGCAATTTTAATGGTGGAACAAAATGCAAAACAAGCCCTCAATATTTCTGATAGAGGATATGTGTTAGTTACTGGGGAAAATCGATACTCTGGAACAGGTAATGAATTATTAAATGACCCAAGAGTAAGAAGCTCTTTTTTAGGAGGATAATATGGATTTTTTAAATGCTATAATTCTTTTATTAAATTATATATTTATTCCAGCTTTAACTTATGGCTCTCAATTAGCACTTGGGGCTATTTTTGTTACTTTAATTTATGGTATTTTAAGATTTGCTAACTTTGCAACAGGAGACATGATGTCTTTTGGAACCATGGTTACAATTTTATTTACTTGGTATTTCCAATCAATTGGAATTTCACTTGGAGTATTGCCAACAGCTTTAATAGCTATTCCTTTTGCAATATTATTTATGATTATTTACATGCTGTTTATTGATAAGTTTGTATTTAAATATTACAGAGTAAATAAAAGTCCACCAGTCCAATTGGCAATGGTTAGTATTGGAGTAATGTTTGTTACTCAAGCAGTTGTAAGAATTATAATTGGACCATCAGATAGAAGATTTTTTGATGGAGAAAAATTTATTATTAAAGCTCGAGAATTTAAGGAGATGACGGGTCTTAATGAAGGTCTTGCATTAAAATCTACACAAGTAATAACAATATTTGTTACAATTGTATTGGTTTCTCTTTTGTTTTGGTTTTTGAATAAAACTAAAACAGGGAAGAGCATGAAGGCATATTCTGATAATGAGGATCTTGCATTGCTTTCAGGAATAGATCCAAAAAAAATAGTAATGATTACCTGGATTATAGCAGGGATTTTAGCAACTATTGGAGGAGCTTTGTATGGTTTAGATAAAAGTTTTAAACCTTTTACTTATTTTAATAATATGCTTCCCATATTTGCTGCTGCAATTGTTGGGGGGATAGGGAATCCTTTTGGAGCCTTTTTAGGAGGATATGTTATCGCATTCTCTGAAATATTTTTAACTTATGCTTATAAAAAATTCTTTATGTATATTTTACCAGAAAGTATGGCGCCTGAAAGTTTAGTTCAACTTTTATCAACTGATTATAAATTTGCAGTTTCATTTTCAATATTAGTTATCGTATTGCTTTATAGACCATCAGGAATATTTAAAGGAAAAGTATTGTGAGAAAGAATTTAAATGTAATTGCTGCTTACAGCATCATGATGGGTTTAATTATTCTAGTAGGAATCTTTCAATCTTGGAACGTTGCTTTATCAATATTTAATCTTTGTTTAATTTCAGCAGTAATGACTATGGGTGCTAATATTCAGTGGGGTTATGCAGGGCTAATTAATTTTGGAATTATGGGTTATACAGCGCTTGGAGGTTTGGCAGCTGTCTTAATCTCAGTTGATCCAGTACAAGAAGCGTGGCGGGCTGGGGGTTTTGATATATTAATGTGTTTATGGCTAATTATTGTAATGGTATTAGCAATAAGATTTATTCTAAAGCATTTTGAAAAATCAAAATTTAGGACTTATGGGATAGCAGCAATAATAGTTGCTGGAATTGTAATTATTAGAATAACTGCAGAACCTGGAATTGAAGCGATTGAAGGAGTTAATCCTGCAAAAACTGGATTTCTTGGTGGCTTTGGGCTACCAATTATTTTTTCTTGGATTGTTGGAGCGTTTTTTGCAGGTGGACTAGCTTTTATAGTTGGAAAAGTAGCTCTAGGTTTAAGAGCTGATTATCTGGCAATTGCAACTTTACTTATTTCTGAAATTGTAATTGCAATAATTAAGCACGAAGATTGGTTAACTAGAGGAGTTAAAAATGTAATAGGTCTAAAAAGACCAGCACCTTACGAGGTAGATCTTCAAACGACAGAATGGTTCATTAATTTAGTTGAGAGATTTAATTCTGGAAAATTAGCCTTAATTTCAAACTTAGCTGATCGACAGGCAGCCTTAAACCAGTTGGTAATTGAGGGCTCATCTGTTTTTGTTAAACTTTGTTATTCAGGATTATTTTTAGTTATCGTGATTATACTTTTAATTTTAACTCAAAAAGCACTTTACTCTCCATGGGGAAGAATGATGAGAGCAATTAGAGATAATGAAGAAGCCGCAAATGCTATGGGAAAAAATGTTGTTAAACAACATCTGTTAATATTCATACTTGGATCAGCAATTGTTGGAATAGCTGGTGCAATGTTAGTTACACAAGATGGTTTATTTACACCAGGAAGTTATAGACCGATGAGATACACATTTTTAATTTGGGTGATGGTCATTGTTGGTGGAAGTGGTAATAACTTTGGTGCAATCTTAGGTGGTTTTGTTGTTTGGTTTTTATGGATTGAAGCTGCTCCAATAGCTTTATTTTTAATTAATTTTTTCACCGCAGGGATACCAGAAACTAACGCTTTAAAAGCTCACTTAATAGAAAGCGTACCATATTTTAGATTTTTAATGATGGGCTTAGGTTTATTGTTAATTATGAGATTTAGACCCAAGGGTATACTTCCAGAAAAAATAGAAATAAAGTAATTATCATATGAAATATATTATATTAGGTGCTGCTATTGCTTGGGCTATGTACATGGCTGACAAGTATATATTTTAACTACTATCCTTTTTTTGATTAATATTTTTTAGTAACTTTAATAAAATTAGATGTCTTTTTTAAACTATTTCGATTTTAACTTATCTCAATTTTTAATTATTTTATTTATTGTATTTATTGCATCTATCATCAGAGGATTTAACGGTTTTGGTTTTTCAGCAACATGTATTTCAGGTTTAGCTTTTATGCTGCCTGCAATAGAAATCGTTCCAATCATATTAATATTAGAAGTTTTCATAAGCATTTTTATGATTCCATACGTATGGAATAAAATAGATTGGAATTTTGTATTTAAACTATTAATAGGAATTGCCATTGGATCTCCAGTTGGATTGTATTTGCTCAAATATCTTTCCCCTGAAACCACTCATTTATATGTGTGTTTAATCATAATTTTTTTTTCAATACTATTGATGATGGGTTATTCAAATAGAAAAATAAATAATGATCCAGCAAAGATTATAACTGGAGTAATTTCGGGAACTTTAAATGGATTAACAACTCTTGGCGGAATGCCAGTTGCATTATTTTTACTAGTAACAAGTATCCAGCCTGCTGTAATTAGAGGTTCTTTAGCAGCTCTATTTTTTTTAACAGATGTATATGCTTTTATTCTAAGTTTTTTTGGTGGAATTGTTGATATGACAACTATTTATCGAACTATTCCATTGATAATAGTTTTACCAATAGGCGTTTTCATTGGAAATAAATTTTTTGTAAAGAGTAAAGAAAAACTTTACAGAAAAGTTGTTTTCTATTTCTTAATAGTTATTTCAATTTTTGGTATTTTGAGAATTTTTAGTTCTATTTAGATATAAAAAAACCCCAGTAATTTTCATTACTGGGGTTTTAATCAGATAATAATTATCTTTGTTTTTTAGTTTTAAATTTTCCGCCTTTTATTTCTTGCTCTAAAAAAGAACCTTCAGCTTCACCAACATCAGTAAAAGTTACTCCAGTTGCACCTTCGTAATTTATCTTTTTACCTTTAGCTAGTAAATCCAATCCTTTTTTAAGCTCACCTGGATAAATTTTAGTTCCAGGAGCGTTTGCTACATCCATTACATTTTTTGCAATTGATGCTCTATCATGAGAGTTACCTGCTTGCATTGCTAAAACAATTAAAGCTGCAGCATCGTAAGACTCACCAGTGTATGGTCCAGATGAATCAATACCACCAGCTTTTGCTACATCAGCAAATACACCAGCACCTTTTCCAGTTGAACCAGGCATAGAACCAAAAGATTTACTTAGATCTTTTCCAAATGCATCTACTAGAGATTGACCAATCATACCATCTGATAAAATAAATTTATCAAATGCACCAGAATCTAGAGAAGCTTGGATAATTCCTTTACCACCTTGGTCAAGGTAACCAATTACTGCTACTGCATCACCACCTGCTGAAGCAAGAGTTGCAACTTCAGATGAGTAATCTGCTTTACCATCTTCGTGAGCAGTTACAGTAGTTACTTTAATACCATGACTTTCAACTGCTGCTTTATAAACATCAGCTAAACCTTTTCCGTAGTCATTGTTAGTGTAAGTGATTGCTACACTTTTTACTTTTCTATCTTTAGTAATATCAGCTAAGATTTGACCACCTCTAGCATCTGATGGAGCAGTTCTAAAGAAATATCCATTATCATCTAGAGTTGTTAATCCTGGAGAAGTTGCTGAAGGTGAGATCATTACTACACCATTAGGTACAGCAACATTTGATGCAATCGCACCAGTTACACCTGAACAGTCAGCACCCATGATAGCTGCTACACCTTGTGAAATAACACCTTCAGCTGCTGCAGTTGCTGCCGCTGAGTCAACACAAGTTGAGTCTGCTCTTACTACTTCAATTTTTTTTCCACCTAATAGCGAACCTGAGTCTGATGCTTCTTTAAAAGCAAGTTCTGCAGATGCTGCCATTGCTGGTGTTAGAGATTCAATAGGACCAGTAAATCCTAAGATGATCCCCATCTTAATCGCATGTCCGTCTGCCATTACATTGGTTCCAAAACTTGAAACAAACATAAATGCAGCAATAAATAGTTTTTTCATTATCTTCCTCTTTTATTGTTAACAATTTATAAAAAGCCAATTTAATTATGAATATTGTTAATATTCAATCACAAAATCATCTCATTTTTTGCATATAATAGACTGACGCAAGAACAATAGTCCCGCCAATTAAAGTTAATAGCGGAGGTATTTCACCAAAAATAAAAAAAGTTTGGATAATTCCAAAAATTGGAAATAAAGAATAAAAAGGCATTACTTGACCAACAGGGTAAAATTTATAAAGATAAAACATGGACATATGAGCCACCAAAGAAACTAGAACAGCACTATGAAGAATTAAAAGCCAAGTTGAAAAATCAATATTTTGAAAATGATAGATGCTGTTGCCTTCAAAAATTATTGAAAAAATTAAAAGACTTAGACAGCCTGTTATTCCCATAAAGGTATTAGTCAACTTAACATCAAGGTCCTTTAAATACCTTGAAAAAACTTGAGCGAGAGCATAACAAAGAGCCATTACAGCAGTATAAAATAATGCTAAAATTTCTCCCTTAAGATTAGGGTCATACCCAATTAAAAAGATTCCAACAAAAGCTAAAAAAACTAAACTCCATTTTTTATAGCTTATTTTTTCTCCTAAAAAAAATGAACTTATAAGAATTGCAAAGGGAATACTTAACTGTGCCCCAATAATTATTGGAGACACAATAGTTGCTTCTAGTAGAGCCAAGTTCATAAATAAAAATACTCCTGTTCCCATCGATAATGAAAACCCAAATAAGGGTATAAAATATTTTTTTTCAGGAATTTTAAATTTCCAAAAAGGAATTAGACAAATAAAAACAATTCCCATTCTAATTGATGCCATCAACATTGGTGGTAGAGAGCTGTTTAAAATTAATTTACCAACTGGATAAGCACTACCAAAGATTACCATTATTAATAAAACTAAAAAGTAATGTCTGGTAGTCAAATTTATCTAATTGAAAAAGGATCTAGTGAAGGTTCGTCAGATGTATAAAACCATGTAGTTTTAACTCTTGTGTAATCTTTAATGGAATCTATACCTGCTTCTTTTCCATAACCACTATCTTTCATTCCTCCAAAGGGAGCTGAGGGAGAAATTAATCTATAAGTATTTACAAAAGTTATTCCTGCTCTTATTGCTTTAGAAACCCTCATGCCTCGAGAAAGATTACTGGTATAAACACCCGAGGATAATCCATATTGATTATCATTCATTTTATCGATGACTTCTTCTTCAGTAGTAAACTTCATAACTGATAAAACAGGCCCAAATAACTCATTTTCTGCAACAGGTAAATTATGATTGTCACATTCGATAATTGTGGGAGGAAAGTAATATCCTTTATTAGAAAAAGAGTCTCTTTTTCCACCACATTTAATTTTTCCACCTTGGTCAATTGTAGCTTTTATATTTTTTTCAATAGTTTCTAATTGTTTAAAACTGCTTAATGGTCCCATTTCAGTTTCTGGATCCATAGGTGTTCCGATTTTAATTTTAGATGCTCGATTAGAAAGTTTGTCTAGAAACTCATCATAAATACCTTCTTGAATATAAAGTCTGGATCCAGCAATGCAGCTTTGACCACTTGCACCAAATATTCCGGCAACAATTCCATTAATTGCATTTTCTTGTTCTGCATCATCAAACACTGCTACTGGACTTTTTCCACCTAGTTCTAGACTTACCTCAGATAAATTGTCTGCAGAATTTCTAATAATATGTCTTGCAGTTTCTGGGCCACCTGTGAAAGCAATTTTTTCAACCAAATCATGCGTTGTCAGTGTTTTTCCACACGGATCACCAAAACCAGTAAGAACATTTACCACACCTTTAGGAAGGCCAGTTTTTTCTATAAGTTTTGCGAATTCAAACATGACTGCAGGAGCAAGTTCTGAAGATTTAATCACTACAGTATTGCCCATTGCTAAAGCAGGAGCTAACTTTGTTGCAGTTAAAAACATTTGTGAATTCCAAGGAATGATTGCTGCAATGACACCAATTGGAATTCTAGTTGTTATTGCTTGAATGTTTGGCTTATCAATTGGAAGCACCGTTCCTTCAACTTTATCTGCAAGGCCCGCATAATAATCATAATAGTCAGCAATATAAATTGCTTGTTTTTTAGTTTCTCTAATAATCTTACCAGTATCAATAGTTTCTATTTCACCTAGCATTTCTGCATTATCTCTTAACTGTTGTCCAATCATTCTCAAAAATTTTGCTCTTTCTTTAGGAAGTAATTTTGGCCAATCACCTTCAAATGCTTTTTGCGCTGCATTAACTGCGTTGTTTACATCTTTAGCACTCGCCTCAGGAACAACTGCCCAAGGCTCATTATTCTCTGGGTTTAAAGTTTCAAAAGTTTTTTTACTCTCAGAGTCAATCCACTCTCCATTTATGAACATTTTATATTGTTTTAATTTACTCATATTTCTCTATAAAATTTTTGATAGATAAATTTACCTCATCTGCACATTCAATACCACAAAGATGTTTGCCCTCTTTGATAATTTTTAATTCACTATGCTTAATTACATTGTTTAATTGTTGTGACATCTCAATTGTAGAGCCAATATCATGCTCTCCAGTCATTACTAAAGTTTTGGTTTGGATCTTTTCAAAATCTTCATCATTTTTATGTCTAACAAATAACTCATAAACCTTTAAAAAATTAGTCATATTGTTTCCAGATAAAATTGAACTAATTTTTTCGTATGTATCAGGGTTGTTTTCTAAATACTTGTCAGTAAACCATCTTTTTAAAGCTTGTCTTGAGAGTTTTAATTCTTTTTTAGCTTGATTAAATCTTTCATTAACTATTTTTTGTTGTTGCTCAGATCTTTTATATATTGAACCTAGAAGAACTAGTGATCGTAATCGGTCACCATATCTAGTTGCAAAATTTCTAGCTATTAAAGAGCCAATTGAAAAACCAACTAAATGAATTTTTTCAATTTTTAGTTCATTGATTAATTCTATTAGTTGATCTGAAAAATCATCAAAACTTATATTTTGTTTTGTTAAAGATGATTTTCCATGACCAAGAATATCATATGAAAGATTAGAGTAATCTTTAAAAAAATCTAATTGAGGTTGCCAAATTTCGTAAGTTAAACCAACACCATGAACAAAAACTATTGGGGTAGACTGTTCTTTCTTATTAAAAACATAAAATGTTCCTGACGCAGTATTTCCAGTTATCATGAAATACTATTTAGGCTCAATACCCATTTCTTTCATATCTTGATATCTATCACCAGTTCTTGCGTGAGCTCTTCCACTTGAAGCTCCCCCTATAGCAATTACAATTTCATCATCGAATGGTGCATCGTGAATCGTGAATTCATGTGTTAAATAATAAGGTCTTAAACCCGAGTCAGTTTTATGCATCATTGGAATGGAAATTTTTGATCCAGCCGGTCCTCTGGTATTTGTGAAACTTAAATAAGATGTTCCACCGACTGCATCTCGAAATTTATTACCAAATCTTAAAGTATGTATAAAAGCTGAAGCATGTTCGATTTCTCCATTTAACCCAACTACACCTGCCTTACCGTATGCTAATATTTTTTCTGGAGATCCTATTTCTTTAATTAGTTCTGGGACTAATAGATCACCTAGTTTAGGTGCCAAGTCTAAAATTGCAGGTCTTAAGTTCTCAACAAAACCTTGTCCGTGCCAAGGATTTTTAAAAACCGCTGCAACAGAAACCAATAAGACTGGTTCTTTAGCTTCTTTTCCACCTTCAATAAAAGTTTTATCTACAAATTTTGTAAATTTTCTTAATTCTACATTCATTTTTTTTCTCTATGTTTGAAACTGTCTCTTCTAAAACTGTATAACGCTTTTGGATCTACATCAACATCAATAACTGATGGTTTGTTAGATTTTAAAGCAGCTCTTACAGCTTCATTTATTTCAGAGATTTTTTTAACCTTAAAACCTTTTGCACCATATAACTCTGCTACTTTATCAAATGATGGGCTACCAATATCTGCACCCAAGTATCGTTTTCCAAAAAAATCTTTTTGATAAGCTTTCTCAGCACCCCAACTTTGATTATTCATAACAATAGTTGTTGTATTAATACCATATTCAACTGCAGTACTTAATTCGGAAATAGTCATGCCAAACCCACCATCTCCCATAAGACTTACTACAGTTTTTTTAGGTTTTGCAATTTTAACACCAAGACCACATGCAAATGAAAAACCAACTAACCCAAAGTCCAAAGGTGTAAATAGTGAAGGTGGATTATAATATTCTAAAGCATCTGTTGCTTGCAAACAAAGTGTTCCAGCATCAAGTGTAATTGCAGTATTTTTTGGTAAAACTTTTCGTAGTTGTTTAAACAATCCTTTGGGCTGAATAGGAAAGTTTTTTCCAAGATTATCTTTATCTCTATTTATTAAAAAGTCTTTTCTTTCTTTTAAATACGTGTTGGTCCAATTTTTAATATCTAATTTAATTCTTTGTTTTTTAATTTCATTATATATCTGATTTGTAGCCGTAGCTGCATCTGCATTAATTCCAACAATAATTGGAAAATATTTACCAAGCATTTTTTTTTCAATTTCAATCTGAATTATTTTTGCTTTTTTATTTATGTTGTCATACGAATAAAATGTTGAGTTAAATCCTAATCTGGTCCCAATTGCCAAAATAACATCTGCTTCTTTAACAAGTCTTGATGCAACTGGGTTTCCACGAGGCCCCATTTGACCAGCATTTAATTTATGACTAAATGGAATAGCATCACCATGTCCTGCAGCTGTAACTATAGGTACGTTTAATAATTCAGCGAGTTTAATAACTTCTTTATATTTTGCCGTATATTTAATTCCACCACCAGCAATGATGACAAATTGTTTTGCTTGGTTAATAATTTTTGCTGCTTTTTTAATATTCTCGTTTTTACCTCTAAGATTGCTTTCATTAGAGAATGAAGGTTTATTTGTATTGATATTATAATCATTTGTAGCTGCTAAAATATTTCTTGGCAAATTAACACATACAGGTCCTCTTCTTGGTTTCATTGCAAGACTAAAAGCATCACTAATCACTTTTGGAATAATTTTAGAATTTTTAACAGTCCACGTTTTTTTGGTAATGGGTGTGAATAAAGATTGTTGATCAAGGCCCTGAAAAGCATCTTCCATTTTGTCTTTTGTCGAATAAGATCCAGCAATAGCAACAACTGGTGAAAAGGCTGCTTTTGCTTGAGCAACACCCGTTACTAAATTTGTTGCCCCTGGACCATTTTGTCCAGCTATTATAACCCCAGGTTTATTTAATGCTCTAGCATATCCATCAGCCATATGCGTACCTGTTCTTTCATCTCTTACACCAATAAATTTGATTTTTTTTTCGTGATAAAGAGCGTCAAACATCTCCATCGTAGCTGATCCAATAAGACCGAAGACATGTCTAACTTTTTCTTTTCTTAAAGATACAACGGCAGCTTGGCCACCGGACATTTTTTTACGTGATTTGGTCACGAAACTTTTTTGACTTCCGTATCTATATCATCTTGAAAATGAGGCATAACTTTTTCAGTAAAAAGTTTTACACTTTTCATGCAGTCTTCGTGTTTCACTCCTGGAAAGTTAGACCAAACTTGTAAGTTTTGTAAGTTTAGTTCAGATTTTAATTCATGAATTTTATCAATTACATATTCAGGAGTTCCAAATAACATATTTCTTTTATGTAAAAATTCATAATTCAGAAGATCTAATTTTCCTTTCGTTTCAGGAAGTTCTTCACCTGGATCCATATGATTACCAAGACCTCGCCAATGACATACCCATCTCATATAATTTACCATATGTTCACCAGCTTTTTCTTTAGCTTCTTCCATAGTATCAGCAACAAACATATCTCTTACCAGTGAAATTCCTTCACCCATTGGAACGTTTCTTTTTTCAGCTTCAGATTTTGCATTTTTGAAAGCTTCAAATTTAATTTTTAAAGCTTTAACTGTTGGTATCCACATAATGATATTTAAACCTTGTTGTGCAGCCCACTCAATAGATCGAATACCATCAACAACTTGATGAATAGGAGGATAAGGTTTTTGATATGGCTGCGGTAAAACACTAATTTTTTTCATTACATTAGTTTTCATGTCCATAAATTCTTCACTAGGTTTACTCATATCATGTTGCCACACATAATCAGGCGACGGATAAGTATAAAATTCTCCTTTATGATCAAAGAATTTTTCTTTCCAAGCTTTTTTTAAAATAGTTAGAGTTTCTTCAAACAGTCTAAAGTTTTTAGCCTGATCTTTCATATCTGCTTCGATATTTAAGTTAACAGCTTCTCTTCCATAAATTCCTCTACCAATACCAACCTCAACTCTTCCTTTTGATAGTTGATCTAAAAGAGCTACGTCTTCAGCCATTTGTATAGGATTATGAAAAGTTATTACATTGCATGCTTGACCAATTCTAATTTGATGAGTTCTTGCAGCAGCATCAGCACCCATCATTAATGGGTTTGTACAAGACTCCATTCCTTCGTGGTTAAAATGATGTTCTGTATACCAAATTGAGTCCCATTTATTTTGATCACAATATTCTGTGATTTCTCGAGTTTCATCTAATAGTTCGTGATAAGGCTTGTGTGTCCAGTTAGTAGTATTACAAAAGTATCCAAATTTCATGCTTCCTCCTTTAAACTTTCTAATTTAAAAAAAGACGATCGATCCCGCTTTCGTATTGGATTTAACGATGAGTTATGTATCGCTTTATAGGATTAGATTAACACTTTTTTAATCTACTGGATATCTAAAAAAGATTCTTTTTATGTGTCCAAGGTCCTATTTTCGTCTTAGGTAAAAACTTTTCTAAATCCGATAGGACATTTTCTGCTAGTTTTCTGTAGGTAGTTAATTTACCCCCATAAATACTAAGTAGAGGTAATTTTTTTATTATATTTAAGTCAAATATATAATCTCTTGTAACTTTGGAAGCTTGATTAAAATCCTCTATTAAAGGTCTAATTCCAGAATAAGAGTCAACTATATCTTTTGTACTAATTTGTTTTTCTAAATAATTATTTACTGAACGAATTAAATATTGAATTTCTTTTTTTGAAATTCCTTTGTTTTCAGGTGATTTAACTTCAACTTCAGTAGTGCCAATTAGTGAAAATTTCTTTTTGTAGGGTATTACAAATATTATTCTCTTATCAGTATTTTGAAATGTGAATGCAACATCTTTCTTATATAATTTTTTAGTTATAATATGACTTCCTTTTACTAATCTAATTTTATTTTTAGATTTTATTTTTAGATTTTTTTTTAAAGTTTCATTTATCCATGGACCAGATGCATTAATCAAAATTTTAGATTTTATTCTTTCTCCTTTTTGAAGATGAATGATCCATTCATTACCATCAATTTCAGCTTTTATAACTTTATTATATTCTAAAACTTTAGCTTTATGTTTTTTTGCAGATTTTATATTTAGTTTGGTTAATTTTTTATCATCAATTTGAACATCAAAATATTGAAAACCAGTTTTATATTTTTTTTTAAGAATGTTTGGTAATTTTTTTGAAATATCTAAGGTGTTTGACTTTGGTATTATTGTTTTGCCTCCCAAATTATCATAAAGAAACAGACCCATTTTAATTAACCATGCAGGTCTAATTTTATCAACATAAGGGATGATAAAAGGAATTGGTTTTGAAATTGGCTTTGCAATTTTGTAAATCGTTTCTCTTTCTTTTAGAGACTCTCTTACCAGTTTAAATTCATAATTTTCTAAATATCGAAGACCACCATGAATTAGTTTGGTAGACCATGAAGATGTTGCACCACCTATTTCTCCTTTATCAGCGAGACAAACTGACAAACCTCTGCCCGCAGCATCTCTGGCTAAACCAGCGCCGTTTATACCGCCACCTATAATGAATAAATCGAATACTTTTGACATTAAAATTATAGATTGTTTATAAAATGTAATTAGAAATTTTCAATAACTTAAAGTATTTCAACGTTGATACTCTATAAATTTTTTTAACGATTGATTTAAAAATTTTTCATAAATTTGACTTTTAGCTGAAGATTTTTTTGAATTTAGAAAAGATTTATTCATTTTAAAATCATAAGAAGGTTCAAAGAAAAAAGGAACAGAAAGTCTCTTACTTTTGTTCCATAAAACTCGGTGATTAGTTGCCTTAAATTTACCTTTGGTTAAGAATTCAAGAGCTCTACCAGTATTAACTATTAATGCATTTTTATTGAATGGTACATCATACCATTTTTTGTTATTTCTATTTTGTACTTGAAGACCTCCTTTTTTATCTTGGTATAGAACAGTAAATATTCCGCTATCAACATGCGTCTCACAGCCAAGAGCAACTCCATCTTGTTTTGAAATTTCTACTGGTTTTGACTGATTTGGATAATAATTGAACCTCAAAGTGCTTAATGTTTTTAGTCTTGAAAAAGCTATTGAAGAAATATCAGGGTTTTTTCTGTTGAGTTTGATGACACTTTTAAACAAAGTCTCACTCAAATCATAAACATTATCAAAGTAATTACTTAAGATATTAATAGCATTTTTATTGAAGCATTTATTTAAATTTAGGTATTCAATGTATTGGCTTCTTATTTTGGAGGCATATGATTTGTTAACTCTTAAATCTCCAATATCTAAACCTTCTTTTCCATTCACATTATTAGGAAAGTATCCTCTATAAATATTAGTATTTTTTTTATTCCATTTTTTTGGTGAAAGTTTATTTTTTTTTGACTCTGGTAAATTAAAAAATTTATTTCCAATATCACAGGTTTTTTTTATTTGATTGAAATCTAATCCATGTCCAGTAATTTGAAAAAAACCTACATCAACACATGCTTTTTCAATTTTTCTTATTGTGTTTTTTGAAGCCAAAGTATTAAAATCTGACTTTAATAAAGATGAAATATTAATAGTTGGAATATAGCTTTTCATTACCTGTTTGGTGTATCAGTGACAATCATTTGATCTTTAACCTTTTCTCTAAAATAAATATAAATTCCTGCTCCAATTATTATAGCAACACCTACAAAAGTTCTTGCAGTAGGAATATTATTAAACAAAATAAATCCTGTTAAAATTGACCAAATAATTAAAGAATATTCATAAAGTTAAACAACTGAAGGGGAGGCAATACTATATGCATTAAAGACAAAATAAAATGCAAAAGCCCCGATACATCCCATAGCTGTAATATAAGGCCAAGCATAAGACGGATTTGTAAACCATTCTCTAAAAATAAATTGGAAAGTAGGGTCGGTAAAATTGTTGATTTGCCCTTCACCTGTAAAGATATAAAACAAAAGACTTATTAACAAAGCCCCAAAATATAAATGTATCATTTGCGTATACACATTGTCCTTATCTGAAGTGATTTTTGTAATCGTCATTGATATGGCATAACATAAAGCGCACGCAACAGGAGCCAGCTTCATAAAATCAAAATCGTTAAAATCAGGATTTAAAACTATATATACTCCTATGAAACCAATAAAAATTGCCGACCATCTTCTTATACCAACTTTTTCTTTTAAAAAAATTGTTGCTAATATTGAAACAAAGAAGGGGCTTGAGAAAAATAACGCATTTGCCATTGCAAGCGACATATAAGTTAAAGAAATATAAAAAAAGCTGAATCCAAAAAAGAAACAAATAACTCTTATAATTGTTAAAAACGGATAATGGGTTTTTAAACTAATTTTTTGTTTTGAAAACTTTAAATACGCAACTAACAAAATAAATGCAACGAATGTTCTTCCAAAATATAATTCATATAAAGCCGCATCTTCATATATAAATTTTATTAAGGCATCTTGAATAGAAAACAAAGCCATTCCCATTAAGATAAATAGGATCCCTTTAGAGTTACTTTGTGCAGATGTCATGAATTTAGAATAAAATTAGAGGCTCGTTCTGCAATCATTAATGTAGGAGCATTAAGATTTCCGCTTGTAATTTCTGGCATCACAGATGCATCTACCACTCTAATATTTTCTAAACCATGCACTTTGAGCTTTTCATCAACAACTGCCATATCGTCTACACCCATTTTAAGAGTGCAAGATGGATGATATGCAGTTTCAGCTTTTGATCTTATGTATTCTTCAAATAATTCGTCAGTTTGAACATGTTCACCTGGGCCTGTTTCTTTTCCTGCAAAAGGTTTTAACGAATTTTGGCCTAAAATTTTTCTTGCTACATGAATACATTCTATTGTTTGCTTAAGATCATCTTCATGCTCTAAATAATTAAATTGGATCTTTGGATAATCATATGGATTAGAACTCTTTAATGTAATGTGTCCCCTACTTTTTGGATGATTAGGACTTGCATGAAGTTGATAGCCATGACGATCAGGATCAACCAATCCATGATCAATTACAAAAGCTGGAAAAAAATGAAATTGTATATTTGGATATTCTCTTTTAGGAGAAGATTTACAAAAACCACCCGCTTCTAGAAAAGAAGTAGAGCAGGGGCCAGTTCGAGATAAAAACCACTGAATACCAATTCTCATCATGTTTAATTTATTTACATAAGAATATAAAGTGTCTGAAGTTTTGCACTCTTGTTGTACATATGTTTCCAGGTGGTCTTGTAAATTTCTACCAACACCCTCTAAATTGTGAACTACTTCTATACCATTGTCTTTAAGATGTTTGCTTGGACCAACACCTGAAAGCATTAATAATTGTGGAGAGTTTATTGCACCTCCACTAAGGATGACCTCTTTATTTGCATAAATTTTTTCTACTTTATCTTTAATTTTTACTTCAATACCAATTGCTTTCTTTCCATCAAAAATAATTTTTTCAACAAAGGCATCAGTAAAAACTTTAAGATTTTTTCTTTTTTTAGCAGGATTTAAATAATATTTTGAAACACTAGCTCTTTCACCTTTATGAATAGTTACATCGTACATGCCAAAACCTTCTTGATCTTTACCATTCATGTCCTCATTAATTTTATATCCAGCTTCACCCGCTGAATCGATGAATGCTTTAAATAATGGATTTTTGTTTTTAGATTGATTAACCGGTAAAATCCCACTTCCACCTCGATATTCATTTTCACCTTCTGACCAGGTTTCTATTTTCTTAAAGAAAGGTAGAACTTTTTCATAGGACCAGTCTTTTAATCCAAATGATGCCCATCTTTGGTAATCATTAGGGTTTCCTCTGACAAAAACCATTCCGTTATGAGCAGAGCATCCACCAATCATTTTACCTCTTGGACAAAATAGATTTCGATTGTGAAGGTGAGGTTCTGGTTCTGAATAATATTTATAATTGTATTTGGGATCATGCATTGTATATAAAATTGCAAGAGGCATGTTTACTTTCCAAATATCACTGGGTTTACCCGCTTCAAAAACCGCAACATTGTTTTGATTATTTGCTGATAATCGATTAGCAAGCACACAACCCGCTGATCCAGCCCCAATGATTAAGTAATCAAATTTCATTTTAATTTTGACGTTAGCAATTTTTTATAGTCATGGATAGATTTCATTTTGATATCTGTTTTTTTGGCTGCCTCATCAAATTTTCTCAAAAGAATTGTTGATTTAAAGTAATCTTGAGCTTCAAATTTAGCAGACTCATTGTCGTTAAGTACACCACCTTGTAATTTTAAACTTATTTTTGATGCTTCCGATAACAATTCAAAATACTTTTCATCTCTAGCAAGGTATCGCTTGGCTTGTACGTGGTATTTTATTGGTTCAATAATTTCTTTTTTGAATATGTTTTTTAAATATTCATAACCAATATCTTCATGCTTACCGTCTAAATTTTCTTTCACTAATTGGTCAGGATTTTCCAAAATAAAATGACCATAATCATGCAGCAAACAAGAACATATCAAGTCATCATTACATTTTGCTTTTTCTGCAAGCATTGCTGTTTGGATCATGTGTTCTGACATGGTGACTTTTTCACCAATATAAAGAGATTTATTGTTAGTAAAATTTGTAATTATTTTATCAATAATTTGCATTAAAACTATTGAGGATGATCACCTTCAATTGCAATACGGTCCATAATTCTTTCGTGTCCTAAACCTCGGCCAGGAAAAAAATCTGCTATTGCGTAATGAATTACACTTCTATTATCCCAAATAGCAACAGCGTTTTCAGTCCAATTAAATCTGCAAGTTAGATCTAATCTTGCCTGGTGTTCAAAAATTTCTTTTAAAATTTGATCACTTTCTTCTTTGTCTAAACCTATGATTTGTTTTGTATAAGTCCAATTAACGAATAAAATCTTTTTACCTGTTTCTGGATGAGTTCTTACAATTGGATGTTCGTTTGAATAAGAGTCGTAATTTCTTTTTTCATTTCCTTCCATATATTTATAGTTATCGATGAAAAATTCAGCTCCAAGAGAACTATGAACTGCTTTTTTATCTTGGATCTTTTCTTTAATTTTTGGATCTAGCGTTTCCCATGCTAATTCCATATTTGAAAAACAAGTATCACCACCAACTGGAGGTATTTTGATTGATTTAAGTATTACAGCTTTTGTAGGCTTTGAGTTGTAACTTACATCACTATGCCAATTCTCTCCCCATTGGTTTTTTTCTTCTTTTCCTTTAATAATTCTTACAATTTCTGGGAAATTATCTAATCCTTTAACATATGCATGAGTTTCTAAAGGTCCAAACTTTTCTGCAAGAGCAATTTGTTGTTCTTTGGTAATAGGCTGGTCTCTAAAAAAAATAACTTTATGTTCAAGAAGTAAATCATTAATTTTTTTAAAATTTTCATCAGACACATCTGTTAAATCAATACCTTTTATTTCTGCACCTAGAGCACCTGACAATAGTTTTATTTCCATCATTTTTTTAACTTTCCAGTAATTACTAAATCATCATTTTTAAAATTTGATTTATTTAGATTTATAAAATCATTCATTAATTTAACTTTTTCTTCTTCAAATTCTACTACTCTTCTTTTATTTAAATCAATATACAAAGATAGCATTTCAAGTGTAGCAGACAGTTTTTTTGAAGATTTTTCAATCATTTCCATTTTAAAATGTAATCTTTTTTTATCGTGATCAAAAAATGTAAGATTTATGTCTACTTCGTCACCTTCTTTTACCTCATTGTTATAAGTTGTGTGTGTCTCTACAACCATTGTACTCATTTTAGTCGATTTTGCAGACTGTTCGCCCATTTTAAATTTTTCTAAAATTATTTCCCAAATTTGATCAAAAACCAAAACAT
>JAYOZQ010000001.1:0-1722 GCA_038154225.1 Candidatus Pelagibacter sp. | reverse complement strand
CCCATTTTAAATTTTTCTAAAATTATTTCCCAAATTTGATCAAAAACCAAAACATAATAGGCCATGTTCATATGGTTGTTATAATCAGTCCATTCTTTTTTAATAATTTGATTAGCTATATGAACTGACATTTAATTTTTATACTCCGGTTCTTCTTTATCTAAAATTAATCTTATTTGCTGAAGATGTAACTTTGCTAAATCTATAGGATAATTCGCTGTTTCTTCAGCTGTTTTTTCTGCAATTTCATCACTTACAATATTTAATTCTTTATTGGTTGATAAAGCAGTTAGATAAGTCTCTGCTGCTCTTTCAAAATAATATAAATAATTAAAACCTTCTGCAATTGTTTTACCAGTTGTAATAATTCCATGATTAGCTAATAGCATGTGCTGCTTGTTTCCAAGAGCATTAGCCATTTTAATAGACTCGTCTTCAAACCCTAACCCTCCAAACTCATTGAAAACTGACACTCTATTATAAAATATCATTGTATTTTGATCTATTGGTTTCATGATAGGATCTTTTAAACAAGATAAAGCAGTTGCATATTTTGAATGTACATGAAAAATACATTTTGCATGGGGGACTTTTTGATGAATAGTTCCATGAATATTTATTGCAGTAGGATCAATTAAATCGGGTTCATTTTTTAAATCATTAATATTTTCTTTAGTCACCAAAATTAAATCACTAGCTTTAATTTGGCTAAAATGAATACCAGCTTTATTCACATAAAAATCAGTTGTTGAACCCGGAACGCAGGCACTAAAATGATTAGCAACACCCTCGTGCATGTTTAATCTTGCAGTCCATCTAAAGGTGGCTGCTAGATCTCTCTGTAATTCTGTTATTTCCATTTTTACTAATTTAAACTATATTTAAATTATAAATTATGAGCAATAAGGTTTTTATATCGTGTGCTGTAACTGGATCAGGGGATACTGCTAGCAAACATCCTGATTTACCAAAAACTCCAGAACAAATTGCAACTGCTTCAATTGAAGCTGCAAAAGCAGGGGCTGCAATAGCACATATTCATGTTCGAGAGGAAGATGGCACTCCTAGTAGGAGGCTAGAATTATATAAAGAAGTTGTTGATAGAGTTCGATCAAGTGACACTGATGTTATTTTAAATTTAACAACAGGTATGGGAGGTGATCTTGATATAGGCCAGGGTGAAAATCCGTTAGATTTTGGACCTATGACTGATATGGCAAATGTGATGGAGAGAATTGCAAATGCTGAACAGTTTCTTCCAGAAATTTGTACACTAGATGCAGGAACCTTAAACTTTGGCGATGGCTCAACAATAACAGTGAACACTCCAAACGATTTAAGAAAAGCCGCAAAAAAATTGAAAGAAATTGGAGTTAAGCCAGAAATAGAAGCTTTCGATTTAGGAAATATGTGGTTTGGAGCTCAATTATATAAAGAGGGATTATTAAGTGATCCGCCGATGTTTCAAATGTGTTTAGGAATACCATGGGGAGCACCAGCAACTACTTTAGCAATGCAAGCAATGAAAGATATTATGCCAAAAGAAGGTGTTTGGTCAGGTTTTGCAATTTCAAAAAATGAAATGCCGTTTGTTGCTCAAACTGTTTTAATGGGCGGCAATCCCAGAGTTGGATTAGAAGATAATTTATATTTATCAAAAGGTAAGCTTGCAACAAACGCTCAGTTAGTTGAAAAAGCAATAAGAATTATTGATGAAATTGG